>JAKACV010000022.1:0-36054 GCA_021821085.1 Bacillota bacterium
AAGGAACAGGACAAGGAACAGGACAAGGAACAGGACAAGGAACAGGACAAGGAACAGGACAAGGAACAGGACAAGGAACAGGACAAGGAACAGGACAAGGAACAGGACAAGGAACAGGACAAGGAACAGGACAAGGAACAGGACAAGGAACAGGACAAGGAACAGGACAAGGAACAGGACAAGAAACAGGACAAGAAACAGGACAAGAAACAGGACAAGAAACAGGACAAGAAACAGGACAAGGATTTTGGTGGTTTATTCAGAATTTTATTTCCGAGCTTATTACACGTGTCTCGCAAGCCTGGAGAGATATTTTCGGGTCGTTTTTTTCTCGACTATAGATGCAGACGCATGGGAAGGGGAAGGGGCGAATGCGAAGATTGATGCCTATGCTGGCAAATGATAATGGATTTGCACTGGTCAGTGTGTTGCTGTTTGCTGTCGTTCTATCTGTTTTGATGACCGCAGTTGTGCTGATAACCTTAAATTCCCAAGGGACTGTTACTTCAACGCTGAATCATACTCAAGCATTATCTAATGCGCGAGCTGGTATTGCTGTAAGTGACTATAATATATCTCAGGCTGTGAACACGATTGTAAATTCAGCTAACGGCGTACAGGCCTCTTATCAGCGAAGAAGAAGATCAGTTATCCATGCGATTTCACAGTTGCCTCGCTATCAAAATACTCAGGAAAATATTGGGTGGATTGATTCTTATGCGTACATGTCCACAGACGAGCATGCTGACAGTTTGCGTTTCTTGCTTCAATCAACAGGTAAAGATCATACCAGTTCAGTTTCTCTGGAGGCTACAATTTCGATTCAAATTCAACACGTGAAGGATCGTAGTGGCGATGTGGGTGTCTCTTTTTCCACGCCAGTACCCGTCATTTTTTCAACTCATAATTGAACGGCCATGACGATGCATGGTCTGTGAATTTCCTATAGACTCTATGAGTTTTTTTGCTGTTCGTTGAGCATAGTATGAGCGCGGGCTGTCTACCTCGAAAAATAATTTTCCCCTATCCACTGACTTATACAGCCTTATAAAACAAGGTTGTGTTTTGTGAAGTCGTACTCTGAAGTCAAATCCACCCCAAACTGTATGGTGTGAAAATTATACAGTTGCGCACCGGGGCCGTCGCGGTCGCAATGATCATCTTACGGGGCGTATGAAAGCGGTGCTAGCGATAAAAGTGAATAGTTGAAACCACTTAACACGCTACGTGCGGTCACGCACTGGTCCGTCGCGAGTTCGGCGCAGCCGTGTTTGGACAGGGGGCAGTATGCGTGACCGCACGTGGCACAAATTTGCTCAAAAAGGGCCTTTGAAAAGTCTCATTTCTTAAAAAAAATAAAAACAGTAAAAAATGCTCTCTATGATTTCTAGTTGTAGAGGCTATACAATTTGCAAAAAGATATGGTCTGTGGGATGAAATTTGTGCATAATGTGAACCAAGAAGGATTATCTGCCCAGTGTGCATCTTTAGGTTTGTCAGTTCGTGCAGATTACAGATTTCCAATCGCACCCATTGCACAATGGCAAATGAGTGTTATACTACATCCTAGTTTGATAGGCAGTAGGCGCTGTCTGATGCTTTGCCCCTTTTCCGTAAGAGTTTATACGTGAAAAGAGGTGGTCAGGTGCAGAAGTTCCGCCGAACAAAGTATGGTCTCATGGTAACGTCAGCTGCATTTGTGGCTTTGGGCTTGACGACAGGCATGACATCATACAAGTCGGTTGATGTGGTGGTAGATGGTCGCGTACTGACAGAAGGTACGTATGCTGGGGAAACAGTGGCTCAGTTTTTGACCCAAGAAGGCATTCACATCACAGACTACGATTTGGTTGAACCAGCAAGAGCGACACTACTTCAAAATGGCATGAAGATCGTCGTTAAGAAAGCGAAGCATGTGTCATTTCGAAATGGCGGCAATGCTGCCATTTCCATGCATACGCTCGCGAATACCGTCAAAGGGTTTTTACAGCAGGCAAATGTTCATTTGGATCGAAACGACAAGCTAAACGTTTCGCTTGACGCCAAGATTGAATCAGGAATGAACATCACCATCACTAAATTGCAGACGATAGTAAAGACTCGAAAGGAAAGTATTCCCTACGTGGTGGAACGAAGATCATCGAGTCAGTACTCTGTGGGCAATGATGTTGTTGCCCGTGCAGGAGTAAATGGCTTGATGCAAATCACTATGCGCAACAATTACGTAAACGGGAAGCTAGTTCATACGCGTCAATCCAAAAAAGTGATACAACGACCGATCAATGAAATAATTGACGTGGGAACGGCCCCACAAGCTCCCGTGATGTCGAGAAGTGATGCATCGCTCGTCGCAAATCAAGTACTCACTGTCGTAGCGACAGCTTATTCTAATCCAGGTGGATATACAGCAACAGGTGCTCCTGCAGGATATGGAGATGTTGCGGTTGACCCAAGTGTCATTCCGCTCGGAACCAAGCTTTATATTCCGGGGTATGGATTTGCTGTGGCGAACGACACAGGTAGTGCGATTCAGGGGTATCGCATCGACTTGTGTTTTAACTCTGTAACCCAAGCGATCGATTTTGGACGCCAGATGGTTCACGTATACATACTAGGGCAGTCATCGTGATGTAGTGTATAGGTGTCAGTCGTTGCGGTTGGGAAAAGGGCTAAAACGCAGGGAGAAGACAGCGCCGTAAGACCAAAGGGAGCTAGTGAGCTCCTTTTTTTGCGTTCTCATGATATAGTAAAAGGTATAGAAACAGGGGGGGCTCTATATATGATTACCATCGTGACAGAGGAAGAATGGCAAATGCAAGTGAATCAATTACAAAAACCTTTTTTATTATTTAAACACAGTACGACATGCCCTATTAGTGCAGGGGCATATCGTGAAATTACGCGTTATGATGCGAAGGGAGAAATTCCAATCTTGATGGTGAAAGTAATCGAATCACGACCACTTTCATTAAAATTAGCTGATGTATTAGGTGTTTCACACGCATCGCCACAAGTTGTTTTAATTGACGATGGGGTTGCTGTGTGGATGACTTCGCATGGGCAAATTACTGAACAGAATTTGATGAAAGCAGTAGCGGCGCATCGACATTAACCGAGTGGTCGCCTTGCTAGGTGGATAATGGGAGGTGGATGCCTTTGCGCCGCCTTATGTAGACCTTTCGGGGTTAATTTTGAGCCAACTCGCGTGGGTGGGACATGATGTTAAAGAGGAAAGGCGCCAATAAGACTGTAACCATAGCGGTGGCGATTAATAATCCTTCTTCCGTGCCATTAATCATCTTGATGTGTGCAGCGACTGTGGTTACCGCAATGACTAGTGTAAAGCGAGTAGACATTAAAATGCCTCCCATTATCGTTTCACGCCAGGTAAATACGGGCCGAAAGGCCGCAGCAGAACCGATTTTAACAAGAAATGCAAGAAGTACATAAATGGGTAGGTTGGTTAAGACGGAGTCGAATTGAACATGACTGAGATCAAGTTCCATACCGACTGTTACAAAAAACATAGGTAAGAAGAGTGCATAGCCTAGGATTTCTAATTTTCCACGTAAGACTTCATGCTGATCTTGAGCAAGGAGTGAATACACAAGCCCTCCAATAAAACCACCTAAAATCACCTCCGCGTGTAATGCCATAGCTACTGTACCGCAGATGGCCATAATCGCGAGCGCTGCACGCACGCCTAATTGCGAGACGCGAACAATTCGCTGTTTCAAGTTGATGATACGTAGTGCGAAAATCCCCGTAAAATAGATAGCTATACCGAGCGCTGTGAGCACGATCATCTGAAGACCGAGATCTCCCTCTGGGCGAGTGGGGCTTTTTAATACCCAAGATGCGAGAAATACTGTCATAAAATCAGCGACTAAGGATGAAAGTAATAATGCTTGCCCGAGAGTTTTCTCGATCAATTCAGTTTCTTTAAGAATAGGTACCACTACACCTAGTGACGTTGTGGCAAAGATAAGAGATGTTAATAATGGGTTTTTGGTCAATCCGAGTTGCCATAGTAAGCGACCTGCAAAGAGAGCGAGCGCTGCCGTTGCAAGAAAATTGACGAGCGCAATGACAAGTGTTTTTGAACTGGCCGATGATGAGGTATTTTGCGTATCAACTGGTTGAATTTTTTTTCGCTTGAGAGGGATACGAATTTCTAGCCCGGCGAGGAACATTAAATAAAGCAAACCGATTTTCGTTACTACTTTCATCCAATCAGGAGGTAATATTAGGTGGAATCCACCTCGCCCAACAAGAATGCCGCAGATGATTTCGAGAATGGCCGTGGGGATTCGCAACTGCGGAATTAACAGCGCCAGAATTGGCATGGCAAATGCGATGATAAACACACTCGAAAACGTAAAGAAGGGGGATGAAAGCAAACGAGTCACCTCCTTGAGATTGTCCCTATAGGATATGAAGAAATAACCGTACAAAGAAGTTGTAGTCATGAACAAAGTAGGACGCTACATTCATCATTCAAGTACAACTCATAGATTTGAATTTCCAATCATATCTTCCTACTAGCGTAAAAACTCGACTAGTAGGTGATAGAATTGGCATATAAGTGGAGTTTTGAATGGGATTCTACAACGGGAGAATTACGAGAAAAAGGGGAGATACATTCAACGAGGGAGGGGGAGCTGCACAACCAGGTTGCAGACGTTGAACTACCTCATCTGTCACCGCTGCCTTCTGTGGACAAACACATGCGGCAAGTGTTGCAGCATGCGCGAGAGTTAGCCAGTGCGAGCGAGGCCACTTGGAGTCGTGGGATGGGTTCTTCAATTCCACGCGGGAAACGTAATTGGCGGAATAAAACGAGTCGTGTGCGATCAGCACGAGAGCGATGGACGTTGCGCGAGATTGCTTTTGCCGCGTTGTCGGTTGGCGTAACGATGGGTGCTTTGTTAATTGCAGCTTTGCACTTTCTTTTGGTTTTTGCCCCTCTGGGAATCGCGACTTCGGGTGCGGCTAGTACAGCGACGCAAGTTCAAATTCCGAGCAATAAAATGGTTCAGACCGCCGTGAGCGATCATGTGATAGTGATTCCACCCGTGACGATCATGATGTATGAAGATGGAGTGTTTGCTACATTGTCTAATGCTCAAAAAGCACTTGCGGATGTGCATAGAAGTGGCGTGAATGCTGTCATTTCTGCGAAATCTCCATATCACTTGTTGCTAGGGCCCGTGCTCCAAGTGCATGGTGATCCATCGTTTGACGCATGGCTAAGACGGGCGGAAGTTCCTTATTTCGTCAAACCTTATTCGACAAGCAAACGAACAATATCGCTACCTGCCGGTGTTTATCAAAAGGTGAGTCCACAAGTACTTTCCAACGTGGAGAGCTTGATTGTTTTAGATAGCAACATTCTGCAAGGCTTATTTGCCCTAAATTCCAATTACCAAGTTCCTCAACTGGATACTTGGGAAACTCAAAGTGCAACTTTGGCCAAGAAAGTGACTCCCACACTTTCTTCGCTTGGTAGTATTGGCATACAAATCGCTACATTTCACTCTGCAGTGGAACAGGCGCTGAATGACTTGCATGATATTGAAAATCCAAGTAGCGATCTCGGGAAAATTGTCTTGACCAAAGCGTTTGTGACTGAGCAAAAAATATAGAGACAACTGTCCTAAGATCATTTATTGTAAAGCAATTATTCATATGGGAGTGGGCAGAGCAATTGCCGATGTTATACTTGTAGAAAGAGAAGCAGTATGTTCAGAAATGAATTGAGTTATCCGTTTTTTCGCGAATACAAACATATAAATACATCTGTGTGGGGCATCTTACCAAGTAAGTCGATTAGAAGGTGAATGGGAATGCTTCAGGAAATTGTACTTGCTTCAAGTTCTCCGCGAAGAACCGAGTTACTTCGTATGATCGGTGTCCCCCATCGCGTATATAGTATACCTATTGATGAGACTTTTCTGGAGAATGATTCGGTTCCAAACAATGTAATGCATCTGGCGGAGAAAAAGGCGTTCGCAGTTGCACAGCGCGAGGCGTCTGCTTACGTAATTGGTGCTGATACGGTTGTCGTATACGATAATCAGATCTTTGGAAAACCAGGAGACGACTCAACTGCTATCGCCATGTTGCAAACATTACAAGGCCGAGTGCATGAAGTTTTTTCAGGGGTGGCTGTGGTCGCATCGAATTCATTGCAAATCCATACTGGTTACCGTCGGGTGGAGGTAAAAATGCGTGAACTTTCTCTAACGGAGATTCAACACTACGTGCATACAAAAGAACCGTTTGATAAAGCCGGAGCCTATGCGATTCAGGGAGTAGGCGCTCAATTTATCGAATGGATCCGCGGCGATTATTATGCCGTAGTTGGTTTGCCGATCGAGTTAACCACAAGACTTTTACGTGCAAGTGGATATCAGGTTTAGAGGATTGCGAGGATGATTGCATTTGGTCGAGCGCCAAAGTCGTGAACGTGGTACACTTATGGCTGAATTGCCAATCGAAGAGAGGCCGCGTGAACGTCTGCTGCAAGCAGGGGCGCAAACGTTGTCAACTTCAGAATTGCTTGCTTTGGTTCTTAGGACAGGAACTCGCGGGGAATCCGCAATTGCAGTGGGAGAACGTGTGCTAAGTCACGTTGGAGGTCTGCGCGAATTGCTGGATGTGCAAGTGAGTGAACTCAGACAGGTGTCAGGTGTTGGAGTGGCTAAAGCTGTAACGATACTGGCTGCCATTGAGCTTGGCAGACGCCTTCAGATAACTGCCGGAGCGCCATTGCAAAAAATTACTTCGCCACAAGATGCGGCAGGGTATTTGATGGAGAAATTGCGCTTTCTTCGGAAAGAACATTTTGTTACCATCCATTTAGACACTAAGCACCAAATCCTTGGGGAAGAGGTGGTTTCAATCGGGTCTTTGAATGCCTCCATCGTCCATCCGCGCGAGATCTTTAAAACGGCTGTCAAGCGGAGTGCGGCTGCTATTATTTGTGCGCACAATCATCCAAGTGGAGATCCGACTCCAAGCCAGGAGGATATCGACGTTACACGCCGTTTAATCGCTGCAGGGGGTATACTCGGTGTTGAGGTATTAGATCACATTGTCATTGGTGATAAGAGGTTTATAAGCTTGCGTGAAAGAGGTCATTTTACAGACTCTCATTCTTTGCTTGGCTGACTATTTGAAAGGATGTAGGAGAATCGATGTTTGGAAACTTGCGTGATATGGGAATCGATCTAGGAACAGCTAACACATTAGTATATATGAAGGGTCGCGGCATTGTAGTAAGGGAACCTTCTGTCGTCGCTTTGCGAACCGATACGGGAGCGATTCGAGCTGTTGGGGAAGAGGCAAAACGCATGATTGGTCGGACGCCGGGGAATATCGTAGCTGTTCGTCCAATGAAAGACGGCGTGATTGCTGACTATGATACAACCACCACCATGCTTAAGTATTTTATACGCCAGGCACTTAAGGAAAAATCAGTATTTGCAGGAAAACCGCGTGTTATTGTATGCGTTCCATCTGGCATTACGGCCGTTGAGAACAGAGCGGTGTTAGATGCGACAGTTCAAGCAGGCGCGCGTGAGGCTGCCACAATTGAAGAACCGATGGCTGCGGCGATTGGCGCAGGTCTTCCTGTCGGTGAACCAACTGGGAGTATGGTGGTCGATATTGGTGGAGGCACTACAGAGGTTGCCATTATTTCGTTAGGCGGGATAGTGACTAGTCGATCGATTCGCATCGCTGGCGACGAGATGGATGAAGCGATTATGAATCACATTAAACGCAACTACAATTTGATGATTGGTGAACGGACGGCAGAGGAATTGAAAATATCGATCGGTGCGGCACTTGTTACTGATTCTGGCGAAGAGGTCGATATTCGTGGACGTGATTTAATCAGTGGGCTTCCAAAAACAGTGACCATTACCGCCGGTGAGATGGCGGCAGCATTATCTGACACTGTGATGAGTATTTTAGAGGCGGTTAAAGTTACTTTAGAAAAATCACCGCCAGAGTTGGCTGCAGATATTATGGATCGAGGCATTGTGCTGACAGGTGGCGGTGCGTTACTACGCAATTTGGACAGGCATTTGTCGCGTGAAACCGGGATGCCTGTGATTGTGGCTGAAAATCCGCTTGATTGCGTTGCCATTGGAACAGGAAAAGCCCTGGATAGTATCGATACTTTGCGCAGTGACCGACGTACGTTTAAACGTAGTCGCGGACGCTAGGTACGAGAGGCGAAGGGAGAGGCAGTTGTGGGGAAGTTTTTTTCGGGTGGGCGCTTATTTGGATTGCTGGCGCTGATCATCTTACTTGTGGTCGTCGCAGGCGTAACGCTGCGTTCGCGCATTACACAACTTTCTTTACCGGAAAAATGGATTCATGATTCGGAATCAGTGGTAAGCGGGTGGATCTATGAGCCTGTTTTTCAGGTGGACACGTTTTTTCGACATCTTAGCGATTTGCAGACTCTTTATGAGGAGAATGCACAATTGCAGACGCTTGTAAACCAGGATCAGAGCTTGCGAACAGAGGTCTACCAAGAAGAACTACAAAATCGCATGTTGAAGCAGATGTTGGGATATAAAGGAAAAACACCTCAATTCCAATTGATTGCAGGCAATGTGACGGGAAGAAGCCCGATTTCTTGGAATGATGAATTGACGATTTCCATCGGCTCACGTGCAGGTGTTGCGAAGAATTATCCAGTGGTGAATCAAAGTGGACAATTGGTTGGTCGCGTTGTTGCTGTGGCGCAGTATAGCAGCACAGTTGAATTACTCACGTCGACTGCGACTTCTGATGGGGTGTCTGCCTCCATCGTATCTTCAGTTGCGCCTGCTTACGGGGTGATTCAAGGCTCTCGATCGCATTCAGGGATGTTAACGATGCAGTTTATTTCACAATTGGCAAGTGGATTGAAAGTAGGTAACCAAGTCGTCACTTCAGGATTAAGTAACATTTATCCAAGAGGTATTGTGATCGGCACTATTTCTCAATTTGTCTCTGATGGCACTGGAATTACGCGTTCTGCTATTGTTCAACCGGCAGCCAACATGAATGCACTGGACTATGTATTTGTCATCTCACCAAAACCTGGGCAGGTGTTGCAATGAAGGCCATCGCGTTGTTCTTTGTTCTCCTTCTGAGTTTGATTCTCGAGTCGACCCTGTTTCGCGTACCAGGATTCGTATCCTATGCGCCAAACTTAGTTGTTCTGGGAATTGTAATGGTTGGAATCTTACGTGGATCGCGTATGGGAATGTTATTTGGTGTGATTATTGGGCTGATTCAGGATGTGAGTTTTGGACCATTTCTTGGACAAACGGCATTTGCTTACTTGCTAGTAGGATATTTGAGTGGATATTTTCGGAGTTTAGTTATGCGTGAAAGTATGTTGCTGGCTTTGCTTTTAAGTGGTATGGGTGCAGAGATATCCGCATGGATTATATATGGGGTGAGTCGATTGTTTGCCGAAGCTCCAGTCGGCGTTCATCTCATTTTGCGGGAATCCTCCAGATCGTCGTTGATGACCATGGTTGCTTGTTTACTATTTTATCGAGCCTACAGGAGAGCATTTCTCTTAAAACCACGAGTAAAGTATCATTCTGACACGGCTACCATGTGAAATAGCTGATTTATCGTTTCTAGCTGTGCATCGTGATTGCCTACTGGGAGAGGGATCGGGCAATCTAGGCGCAGAGGAATATACATGGATGAAGAAAAACTTATTACACGAGCAAGGCGTTTTAGTATTCTCCAAGTCGGGGTCGCTGTAAGCCTTGGATTTCTGATTTTAAGGCTCGGTGGAATGGAAATGTCCGGATATGATCACTATGTAGCCTTATCGTCGCGCAATCGCGTGGATACTTTCCCGACCCCGGCACCGCGTGGTACGATCTATGATCGAAACCACCACGTTCTCGTATATGACAAACCAGCATTCAGTTTGATTTACGCACGTAGCGGGCGTGACGTTGTTCCACTTGCAACAAAGTTGGCACCGCTACTAGGGGTATCGAAACAGTCGCTTATTGTGCGTATGGTTGGCTATGATCCTGGAAGCGTTCATACGTTGCTGGCCACGCATGTTTCCGACCGAGCCATTGCGTTTATTGGCGAACATCTGTCAGAATTGCCTGGGGTGCGCCTGATTCCTGATTCTGTACGTATGTATCCGCAAGGAGATTTAGCCTGCCACGTGATCGGCTATATCAATTCGATTCCTGAAGCGAAACGCAATCAATATGTGCGACACGATGAATTTCCCGCATCTTCCAAAATAGGGTGGAGTGGTATCGAACTTACGTATGATCGTATGCTTCGTGGAAAACCAGGTAAAATTTGCGTCGAGGTGAATAGCGAGGGAGTACCTGTGCGAACGCTCCCTGAGACGCGTATGCCAAAGCGTGGTGTAGACCTCACGTTAACGATAGATTCAAATTATCAAGCAGCAGTTCAACGTATTCTTGCACAACAAGTGCGCTACCTTCAGTTACATGGGCATAAAGATGTTACCCATGCGATGGCAGTGGCGCTTGATCCCAATACAGGTGCCGTCTTGGCGCTTGCAAGCGCTCCAACATACAATCCGGAGTGGTTCGTAAACGGGATATCCTACAGGACATACAAGAATCGCTTTGCACCTGCTGAGCGCAATTGGGCTACGCAAGCTGCGATCGCACCAGGATCTATCATGAAGCCATTGACTGCATTGTTTGCTCTTTCGCAACACGTGATTACACCCAATCGTTTGATTGATTGTGATGGGGGATTACGTATTCCCGCGACGCGTGGGAAGGTGATCCGATGTTGGACGCGTCACGGGGAAGTGTCGTTGGCAACCGCACTTGCCGAGTCTTGTGATGTATACTTTTATCAGACAAGTCTTGATTATGGACATTGGCCTCCGAATTCTGATCGTGATATTCCGTTTTGGTTACATCGGACGCGATTAGAAACTTTGCGTAAGTTGGAGCAACTTCAACATGCCTTTGGATTGGGGATAGAAACTGGGATTGATCTTCCTGACGAGGAACTAGGTTATGTAAATGAGGGGTCAGGGCAGGTGACTGACTTACCTTATACGGCAATCGGGCAAAATGAAGTTTTCACTCCGCTTGAACTCGCCGTATATGCGTCCGCGCTTGCAAATGGTGGGAAGCGTGTTACGCCGTATGTCGTATCGTCATCCCATGTGGATCACGCGTCTCCTCGTTCAATACAAAATCCGGATATTTTTCATTTTGGTGTTCAGCCACGTGATCTTGCGGCTGTCCAATGGGGCATGTATTTAACGTGTAATAGCCCGAATGGAACTGCTTATCATACCTTTCACGGGAACCATCCGACCGATTACGTTGCGGCTGGAAAAACTGGTACAGCCGAGACAGGAATTATTGGCTTTGACAATTCAGTATTTATTGGTTATGCACCGTTTAATCACCCAAAGATTGCAGTGGCAGTTGTAATCCCGGGTGGAGGACATGGATCAGATTCGTCTGGACCTATTGCGCGGTCAATGCTTGATCATTTTTTTGCCCAATCTAGCAGGAGAATATCATCACTACGTTGAAATTAGTCAATTGGAACCTTTAGCAATGGGAGGCCGGTCATGTCAAAGGCGGCGAAGTCAGTCCCTTTCGTTGGATTACGTGAACTTGTGACGATTAAGGGGATCCGTAGTGGGTTGCTGTTTGTACTTGCCGAGGATGCGCCTTTTGCAGATGTTGTGAAAGACTTAAAGCAAAAGCTTACGGGGAGTCATCAGCACCTGCTTTCGGGTGCGACAGTAAATGTATATATTGAGTGTGGCGTGCGAAATCTTTCACGAGAGGAACAAGATATGGTGCGCGAGGTGTTCGCTACGCACGAGAACCTCGTTTTGGATGGATTTGATGGCCCGCCCCCAAATCGTGAAATGAATGAGAAAGCGTCTTATGTATTTAAAGGCACTTTGCGGTCCGGACAACTGATCGAGCATGACGGGGATGTTATTATCGTTGGCGATGTCAATCCGGGAGCGCAAATTATAGCATCAGGCGATATATTTATCATGGGTCATCTGCGGGGATTTGCACATGCGGGGGCTAGGGGCGATGTTCACGCTGTTGTTGCAGCAGCTTATTTTGAACCGCTTCAAGTACGGATTGCTGAAGTGGTGCGCAGATCGCCAGAAACATATGACCGTCCAGCGGAGATGGAGTTTGCCTATTTAGAAGGGGAACAGATGGCGGTTGAGAAAATGGCGGTTTTTACGTATCATCGTCAGCGCAGGAACGGTTCGCGCGCTGTGATATAAGGGGGGCATGGCATGGGAGAAGCGATTGTGGTCACGTCCGGCAAAGGTGGTGTCGGAAAGACGACTTCCTCCGCTAACATTGGAACTGCACTTGCATTACTTGGAAAAAAAGTATGTCTAGTAGATACAGATATCGGTCTGCGCAATCTTGATGTGGTAATGGGGCTTGAGAACCGGATTATTTTTGACATCGTAGATGTTGCGACAGGAGCGTGCCGCGTAGAGCAGGCATTGATAAAAGATAAGCGCTTTGAACACTTGTTTTTACTCGCAGCTGCACAAACAAAAGATAAACTTGCGTTAAGTGTTGATAGTATGCAAATGATTGTTCGCAAACTTAAATCTCAATTTGATTATATTGTAATTGATTGTCCAGCCGGAATTGAGCATGGATTTCGTGTGGCGATTACAGGTGCCGATCAAGCCATAGTTGTCACAACTCCGGAGCAGGCGGCGGTACGTGATGCCGATCGGGTAATCGGGTTACTAGAAGCTGAAAAATTACCTCCGGCCAAGTTGGTTATAAATCGTATTCGCCCTCATATGGTTAAAAACGGGGACATGCTTGATATTGACGATATTATTGGTATTTTATCGATTGATCTTCTTGGAATTGTGCCTGATGATGAGCAGGTGATTAAAGGGGCTAATCAGGGAGAGCCAATCGTTATTAGCCCTGATTCAAAAGCTTCTATTGCTTATCGGAATATTGCTCGTCGTATTTTAGGCGATTCTGTTCCATTATTGAATTTGCAAGAAGACGATGGGTTCTTTAAACGCATGCGTAAATTGATCGGGTTGCGGTGATGCTCGCATAATCTCTTCTCTTCCCACATAGAGTTAGATGGACGAGTTGTAGGGTTCATCGTGATGATGGGAGGAGGGGGGCTTTTGTTTTTTCGTGCGAAGAGACGCCCTTTAGTGCAGCGACAAGATGTACGCCCGGAGTATTCGACAGGTCCAGATGACGATCTCTATGGATCACCTCGATCATGGACTGGTGCGCAGTGGTCTGAAACGCATGGGGAAGCAGATCCTAACGTAAGATTAACTGAAAATGGTTTTGAAACGACAGTGTTAACTCGTGAAAGTGAGTCATCTGGATTTGAAATGCCGTCTTATTCACGGGAGTCTGTTCGTGATCCGAGACCGCCCCTACCGCGCCATCGTAAGACGTCTTTACTTCAGGAGCGGAACGTTTTGAATTCAGTATCTCCCTTAACCGTGCAAACGATCGCGGCCGTATTTCTCGTTGGCACCACGTTTTTTATGTTTCACAGCACTCGACCTCTTGCATTGCAAATGCAAAAAGATGTTCGCACAGTATTTTCGAGCGACTATTTGTCGACGCTTTTGCCAAAGCAATTGGCATACGATCTGGGGATGAACGTGCAGTCCAGTGCCAATAAATCCGTGCCAGTGAGTATCGGCACCGTGCAGGCGGTGCTTCCAATGAAGGGAACGGTCGTGAGATCTTATTCCGTTGTTTCTCCTGATCTTGTGATCGAAGGGAGACCTGGTTCCGAAGTTGTGGCGGCAACCGATGGCTTGGTGACAGACGTGGGCGAAACTCAGGCGTATGGTAAATATATTACGATTGATCACGGTGCATTTGGTCAGACATTTTATGCGCATCTTGGTGCGGTCAACGTTCATACGCATGAGTATGTTGTTGCGGGGCAAAGTATAGGATATCTGCCAAAGAATCAACGAGAGCTCGTGTTTGGATATATTCGGGGCAATTCGTATCGGAATCCATCTGTATTATTTGGTGGGGCAAAATGAAGGTTTGGGGGATAAAGTTACGAATTAACCCGCTGTTTTTGGCCGTCATCGCGATTGCGGTTTACGGCCATTATTTTACACAAATCGCGCTACTGTTTACGATTGTATTGCTGCATGAATTGGGACATGTCGTGGCCGCTCGTGCTTATGGCTATGAGGTCGAATCTATAGAATTACTACCTTTTGGCGGTGTAGCTAAACTATCTTCGCATGGCTTGGGATGGAATGTGAAACATGAGACAATTATTGCGATTTGCGGACCTCTCGTTAATTTACTGTTAAGTTTATTGGGTATTAGTTTACATTTAACAAACCATATTTCACAGACTGAAGCGATGAATTTTGTTTCGATGAACTTGACGATCGCGCTGTTCAATTTACTCCCGGGACTACCATTGGATGGTGGACGAATTGCACGTGCGACGCTTTCTGTGCAATATGGGTACGAAAGGTCTACACGGGTGGTGACACGAATGTCTTACTATCTGTCTGTTTTTCTCATGTTTTTTGGGATTTTATCGCTTTGGCTTGGATATGCAGATTTAGGCCTGTTGGCGCTTGGTGTTTTTTTATTGTTCTCCGCATTTACCTTAAGCAAACAATCCCGATATGATACGCTGCGTTTCCTTGATTCTAAGCGCAGATCGAAAAAAAATGCGGCAGAGCCGCTACGTGCTCTTGTCGTGCATCCGGAAACAGCAATAGGTGATATTGCTGTTCAATTTTCCCCAGGTACTTATCATGTGATCTATATTCGGGATGAATCGCTGCATGATCAGCGATATGGGTTGTTTGCTAGAACAATTGACGAGGAGCAGATCTTATCTGCCATTTTTGATCGTGGATTATGGCGTGAACCCATTCTTGAATTGCTTTCATGATGATCTGTATGTTATCCTAACGTGGTAGTATGTAGTTTGGGTTAAAACCGCTTGTTAACAGGCCATGTTAAAATGGAATAAAAGCCATGCCTGCAGCAGCGAGTCTCATAGGTGGAGGTGCGCGTTTATGTACGCGATTGTTGAAACAGGTGGCAAACAGTTCAAAGTATCTGAAGGTATGACGCTGTACGTTGAGAAGTTGGATAATGCTGTTGGTGATACTGTAACTTTGGATAAAGTATTCTTGCTTGAAACAGATGGTCAAGTGAAAGTTGGAATGCCTTATCTCGATGGAGCTTCTGTTACAGTGACTGTGCTTGATCACGGGAAAGCAAAAAAGATTATTGTCTACAAGTATAAGTCAAAAAAGAATTATCGTCGTAAACAAGGACATCGGCAGCCGTTTACAAAGGTTAAAGTTACATCAATTCAAGCGTAGTTTATATGATTGTCGGGCGAG
Source organism: Bacillota bacterium (assembly GCA_021821085.1). Taxonomy (GTDB): domain Bacteria; phylum Bacillota; class Bacilli; order Alicyclobacillales; family SLC66; genus Sulfoacidibacillus. Next base: position 15,434 of record JAKACV010000022.1, read on the forward strand.
TTTTTGTCTCGGAAACTGGACTGATTGAACGTTTCTTAGTGACCGGTCATGCAGATTCTAAAGAATATGGTCGCGATATTGTATGTGCTGCAGTTTCAGCTTTGACAATTAACTTTGTGAATAGTGTAGAGATGTTATGTCGTGTTACTTTGCAAAATGAGGTAACAGATGGTTACTATGACGTGTATGTAACTGATTCTCATGATATTCAACTCTTAGCACAAAGTATGAAAGTTGGAATGCAGGGGATCGCGAAAGAGTATGGTATGTTCATGGAAATTAAAGAAATTCATACAAGTTAGGCTAATGTTTAGGAGGTCATACAATGTTACAATTTAATTTACAATTGTTTGCTCATAAAAAAGGCGTTTCATCGACTCGGAACGGTCGTGACAGTCATGCTCAACGGCTAGGTGTGAAACGTGCAGATGGTCAAGTGGTAAGTGGTGGGAGCATTCTTGTACGGCAACGTGGAACGCGGATCTATCCTGGAGCCAATGTCGGACTCGGTAGTGACGATACGCTTTTTGCAAAGGTTACTGGACGTGTGAAGTTTGAACGTTGGGGTCGCGATCGCAAGCGTGTAAGTGTTTATCCAGTCACGAGTGAGACTGCGGTTGAAACGGTAAACGCCTAGGACTAGTACATGCAGATGGAAAAAACGACCCAGTTGCCTCGTTGCGACTGGGTTTTTCTCTTCTGTGAACGTTATGCAAAGTAGCATGGCAAGGTATTTATAGAAAGATGGTGAAATTGTGTTCGTTGATGTAGCGAAAGTTGAAGTGAAGGCGGGCGATGGGGGCAACGGGATGGTTGCCTATCGTCGTGAAAAATATGTCCCAATGGGTGGACCCGCAGGTGGAGACGGCGGGCGTGGTGGAGACGTGATCTTTGTAGTGGAACCGGGATTGCGCACATTAATGGATTTTCGTTATCAACGTCATTTTCGTGCGAAGCTAGGTGAAAATGGACGTCCCAAAAATCAACATGGCGCAAATGCCGAAGATTTGGTAGTGAAAGTTCCGCCAGGTACGATTGTCCGTGATGCGCAAACCCAAGATTTAATTGCAGATTTAACGGAAATTGGTCAACGAGCGGTCATCGCGAAAGGTGGTCGCGGAGGACGGGGAAATGTTCGTTTTGCAACTGCTAAAAATAAAGCGCCTGATATGGCTGAACGGGGTGAACCTGGCGAAGTAAAAGATGTTTTTTTGGAATTGCGATTATTGGCTGACGCGGGACTTGTCGGATTCCCAAGTGTGGGAAAATCTACACTTCTGTCTGTGGTAAGTGCTGCACGTCCCAAAATTGCTTCTTATCATTTTACAACCTTATCCCCACATTTAGGAGTCGTGTCTCTCGATAATGAACGTTCATTTGTCTTGGCTGATTTACCTGGTTTGATTGAGGGTGCTCATGAAGGCCTTGGTCTTGGTCATGAATTTTTACGGCATGTGGAACGGACAAAGATACTTGTTCACGTGATTGATATGGCCGCCACGGAGGGAAGAGATCCAGTAGCAGATTATCATGCAATTCGTAACGAATTGATCGAGTACAATCCATACTTGGCGGAACGCAAACAGGTTGTTGTTGCTAATAAAATGGATTTACCCGAATCTAAGGAGAATCTTGAGCAATTTCGTCAACAGATTACTGACGTCGAAATTTATCCCATTTCTGCTATAAGTCGAGATGGGATTGACGCCTTAATGTATTGCATTGCTACCTTGTTAGATGAGTTACAAGCTGCAGAGTCGACGAGAATTGAAGCAGAGCAGGATGAAGTGGTGTATAGAGCTCGCGCTCCACGTTTCATCTTTACAATTGGACGAGATGACACCGTATTTGTCGTAGAAAGTGTGGAACTTGATAAATTAGTGACGATGACCAATTTTGATCAATATGATGCGGTGAAACGATTTCAAACAATTTTGCGTCGCTCAGGAGTTGATAGCGCTCTGCGGGCTGAAGGAGCAAAAGACGGCGATGTCATTCGCATTGGCGACATGGAGTTTGATTTTGTTGAGTAAGGAGCGATTTCTTTGTACAAAGGTACAGAAGGCGTGACTCGAGACTTTGTTGCAACAGGGCTTGTCGTGCTAGAAGAACGGGTTCTTCTTCTGTTTCATCATAAGTTACAACGCTGGTTACCACCAGGAGGTCACATTGAGCATCCAGAACTCCCTGAGGATGCGGCGATGCGTGAAGTATTCGAAGAGACAGGAATTCATGTGGAAATTGTTGCAGAACATGAACCAACTGGATTTGAACACGCCCTCGCGCGTCCGGCTGGAATCCAGTTAGAAGATATTGAGCCGGGACATCAGCATATTGATTTACTTTATTTCGCACGACCATTAGGTAGTATTGAAGTTAAGCGCAACGAAGAATCAGATGCAATTGGTTGGTTCACAGTAGAAGAGATGAGAGAGATGGGGGTCACGGAGGAGGTTATGGCGTGGAGCGCGAAGGCCATCGTGGCAATTTCGCGAATCAAATAGAATTATTCATTTCAGCAGTGGCTTTCGATCATATGCGTAGTCACATTACGCAGCACATGCCGTTTGAAAGCGGTGGTCTATTGACCGGCGCACGAGTATCCAGTCATTTTGTCATTGAGGAGTTTTTACCACTTAATGTTGTGATGCCATCATATAGTCGCTATGTGTCAAGTGCCAGAGACACAGTGAAGACCATTTTATGGGCTGATCGGAATGGGAAAAGGATAGTGGGAACCATTCATAGCCATCCGGGAGGAAGTAACTGTCCTTCAGAGATTGACTTGGACAATGCTTATGGTTACAAAAACATGATCCATCTCATTGCATATCCAAGCCATGGTCAGGTGTCATTCTCAGCATTTTACTACTATTTATCAACGGTACATGTGCAGGCAATTGATTATGAAGAAATCGCGTATACCCTGATTTGAGTGACTTAATCTTAATAGACTTTGCTGAAACTTTGCGCGAGATTTTCATGCAAAGTTTTTTTGTGTTGATTGGTGCCGCTGATCTCGTATTTGTCCAATGTTTTATATAAACAGTGATTTAGTAAAAAGGACATTGTTTAGCTGTTTCGAACAGTCCCTTTATGAGGTTGTTCAAAAAGGGTCGAGAACTCTGCGTCGCAGGGCTTCGGCTTGTGCTGGACATGCGTGCTCATGTACCACCTATCGTACACTCCGCGCGCATGTCCAGACTTCACCAAACCCCTGCTTGCATCTTACCTCAACCCTTTTCGAACAGTCCCTTTATAACAGATGTGGAGGGATGGACGTGTGAATACAGGAGAGATTGTCGATGAACTCATCGACATGGCCATACGGTTACAAGCTTCAGATATTCACTTTGATCCGCGGGATGACCTGGTATTAGTACGTTTGCGTATTCATGGCAGGTTGGTTGATATCGATCATGTTTCCTCTTATGCAAAACTTTTCACTCGACAAGCAGTAACCCGGTTGAAGGTGTTGGCAAAGTTGTCGCTTGCTGAAACACGAAGACCGCAGGATGGCCATTTTCATTTACAGGGGGATTTTGGTGAGTGTGATCTGCGAGTATCTACAATTCCGACTGTACAAGGGGAACGTGTTGTTATTCGTCTTATACCAGAGAAGTCCATGTTTGAAACGTTTATAGCACTTGGTATGACAAATGCACAAGTGGCTCAGTTACGAGCGGTAGTCAATGGAATGGGTGGAATGATTATTGTTGCAGGCCGCATTGGAACTGGAAAGAGTACTACTTTACATGCGATTTTAGCTGAAAAGGCACGCTTAGGCGATTCTATTCTTACGATTGAGGATCCGGTGGAACGGAGAATTCTTGCCTATCAACAAGTGGAGGTAGACGAACGCATAGGACTTACTTTTGCTGAAGGGTTACGAGCCGCAGTACGACAAGATCCTGATGTACTCATGGTGGGAGAAATTCGCGATGAGATGACGGCGCAAATTGCTGTGCGAGCTGGACTAACTGGTCATCTCTTACTCAGCACAATGCATGCCGATCCAGGATTACAAGTGATCTATCGTTTATTAGAGTTAGGGATTTCTTCAGATTATGTGCGACAAGCACTGAAATTAGTTATTTGGCAAACTCTACAGCCTATTGTTTGTACGATGTGCAAGGGGAGCGGATGTTCTTCGTGTCATGGGTTGGGAATTATAGGGCGCAGGGCTGAGTTTTCATTCCTAACTTCAGATGCAATAGAAAGAGTGGTCTCTGGTTATCAATTCAAGCGGAATCCAACTTCTTCCACGATAGATCAGAGTACAAGAAACGGAGGGCTTGCAGTTGCAGAAGAAACCTCGGGGAAAACTCGATATGGAGAATTTCCTCGTTGATTTAAGTGACTTGTTGCGAGCAGGTATTGATATCGATTTTGCATTGGTTATTTTATCTGAACAAAGTTCACGGCATGCTGCCGACGCAGGAGAATTAAGGACCTATTTACGTTCTGGATATTCTCTGTCAAGAGCTTTCGCCTTAATCCAATTTCCACAGTCTATTGTAAGTTTTGTGCGCATTTCAGAGATGACAGGTGAGTTAGATCGCGTGCTACAAAGAACAGGTGAATTCCTTGCGCAGCAACGCGTTAGGAAAGAGAAGATAATTAAATTGTTTTCTTATCCCTTGCTATTAGTTGCTCTTTCCACCGCCGTTTTATACGTGCTTGCCGTGGTGGTGATGCCCAATTTTGAAACTATGTACAATTCGATGCATTTGCAATTGACACCAAGTACGAGATTTATCTTTTTCATGTCACGACTGATTGTTTTGTGGTTGCCTTCTGGTTTATTGATATGTACTGCACTTTTGGGGATTGGATTTATTTTTCACAGACGTATTCTTCCACTTATTGTTCGTATCTTCTTTTTGCAATCTGGTCTTCGTTCGATCATTCAAGTTTGGAAAGGTCGAGAAGTAATGGAGATGATGTCATTCCTATTATCAGCTGGAGTGGACTTACTCTCTATGCTACAAGTGTTTGTAGAGATTGATGCAGCACATATGGGATCCCAATGGAATGAAGTAATTCGAATGCTTGAGAATGGACAGCCGTTTTCAAAGGCGATTAGCAACATTTCACTTCTTCCTCGATTAGTCACTGAAATGGTTGCAATTGCAGAAACAACGGGGAACTTGGATCAAACTGCAGAACGACTTCACTTACACTTAGAAAGGGTAATCGATCGATTTTTAGAACGGTCGGTCCGCGTTATTGAGCCTAGTTTAACTATCATGCTCGGGTTTACTGTTGGAGGTGCGACATTATTTTTAATGATGCCGATGCTTGCTATGGTCAGACAACTTTCATGAGGAGGAGTGAAGATGAAATTTTTATTAGAAAAGAGTGTGGTTGTGAACCGTAAGCTTGGGTTTGAAGACGGATTTACGCTTATCGAGATGGTTATTGCATTATTTATTGCAGGCGTTATGATGGCAGTTGCGCTGCCAAACTTGCGTGTGGCAGGAGTCAATGCGAGTGAAATGGCTGTGCAAGGCGACGAAAAAGTGATTGATGCAGCACTGACGCAATATTACTTGAATAATCATCAATATCCAACTGAATTAACTGTGCAGGGAGACCTAGCGGATTTGAAAAACGCTGGGTATTTAGATAGCATTCCAGCTTGTCCAACGGGGGGTTCATTTGTAATTACAATATCCCCCGATGGAACAGCGGCTACGGTTTCCTGCACTACTTGAGGTTCTCTGTTCGTGATAAGACCCTAGAAGATCCTGTTCAAAAAGGGTTGAGGTAAGATGCAAGCAGGGGTTTGGTGAAGTCTGGACATGCGCGCGGAGTGTACGATAGGTGGTACATGAGCACGCATGTCCAGCACAAGCCGAAGCCCTGCGCCGCAGAGTTCTCGACCCTTTTTGAACAACCTCTAGAAGGGTAAATTTGATCATGAGTATGGGGGTCTACACACTTGAAAGCCGATTGTGGTTTTTCCTTAGTGGATATGCTTTTGAGTCTTGCAATATGGGCCATTGTAATTGCCATTGCACTTCCAAATTTTATCGGTTTATTAGACAGTGCCAATTTGCAGCAGACTGCACTCCAGGTTGTTTCTGATTTAAGATCACAACAAATTCGGGCTGAACGATTTCAAACCTACCAGGAAGTACGTTTTGCACCTTTCAATAATTACTACTTGCTGTATGGAAACGGAACGGGTTATGAGGGATTCAAAATTTTTGTGTGGCCAACTCACTACTTTGATGGCTACTTACATCTCAATTACCCGACTGTGCGTTTTGATGATAATGGCGATATTAATGAGAGTGGTCAAATTGGATTTTCAGATTCATTTGGCCACACTCAGAATATTGTAATCTATTTGCAATATGGAGATATGAGATTGATACCTCATATGATTATGGGGACATAAGCCGAATAAGCGAAAAAAACAGCGGAGGGGTTATATGACGCTAGGTGAAGTAATTGTGGCATTGTGGGTTTATTGTTTAGCTCTTGTGGTGTGTTTTGACAGTGTACAAACAGCGTTTCTCGGCATGGAAAGGGTAGAAAGTACAGAAGGTGCGATGTATTTATGCCAGAGTGAATTAGATACTGCGTGTAGAACCATCGCACTAGGTGAACAACTCACACCAGTTCAAGTGGAAACGGTAAACGGCACGTCGTACACCTTAACAGTTCAATCCGTACCATGGCAACCCCGTGTCTTAAACGTAAAAGTGGTCATTTCCTATGAAACGATAGGGGGACATCATAGCTTATCATGCGATACTTTGGAGGCAATATGATGCGTTGTGAGATGCAAACACCGTCTCTGTATCAGTTGCGTATGGGAGGATTGTCAGAGTATAGACAAGCTGGATTTAGTTTACTTGAAACGATGTTTAGCGTTGCGATTACAGGTTTATTACTAACAATTGGTTTAGCCGCATATGTCATGTGTTTGCACGTAAGTGAGCAACTCTCCCTAAAAACTTTTCAAATAGACGATACTTGGACCGCCTATCATGCCATTAATAAAGATATCCATGAGGCGACGTCTTATACCTTTCAGGGAGGGACCATTTATATACAGCAAGGTACGGCGACAACATTAACATATCTCCTGTCTCCTGATCAAATGATGTATCGTAGTAAGAATGGCAACGGAGTGGCCATCGTGTCGACAAACGTCAATCGTGTGCAATATCAAGTCATGCCAAGAACAGGGGTTGACATGGATGTCTATTATGGGAATGAAACTTCGACGCTCAATAGTCGTTTTTTTCTCGTATTTGCGCTTGGACACGTGGAATGATCGAGGTTTTGCTTTGCCATTTGTGCTTTTATTAGTTGGAGTGATGATGGTCATTTGTGGTACCGTTCTGGCGCTTAGTGTTGAATCAGCGCAGCGTGAAAGCGCAAGAGTAGATATTTTAGATGCATATGATCTTGCTCATGCTGGATTTGAAAATGCATTAGGTGATTTGTTTGCAGGGCAATCTACAGTCCTTAATCAGGTTGCCTATGCTAATGGATCCTATAGTGCGTGGATTTCGAATACTTCACAAAGCAATATTGTAGAGATTCAATCAAAAGGCATTACGCGAGATGGTGCGAATGCACTGATCATTGCCGATGTAAATACTTCCACGCACTCCGTTTTATCTTGGTCACAGATGCCTTAACTTTGATAGGCTCTATGAGTAAATTGTGTTAACATAGTGTGGCGTTCATATATGAGGAGGATCACAATGATCACCTTGATTGGTTTTACAGGAGCGGGCAAGTCGTCAATTGGTCGAATTTTGGCATTGCGCTATGGATTTCTCATTTGGGACTTAGATCACTTGATTGCCATTCAAGAGGGGATACCCATCACTGAAATATTCGCAGTCAAAGGTGAGGATTATTTTCGTGAAATTGAGGCCGTTATGCTTGCATCGTTATTAAAACACCAAGGTATTTTGGTAACGGGTGGTGGAGCTGTAATGCGGGCACAATCCAGGGAGCTACTGCTCAAACATTCCTTTGTTGTTCATATTCATTCGACATTGGATGTAATTGTACAGCGACTACAAAATGATACATCTCGACCTTTGCTACTGGGACGAGATTTGAACATTGCGCTAGCAGATCTTTATGAAAAACGGGAACAAGCATATGACTTTGCTCATATGCTTGTTGATTCCTCTGATTTAGAACAATCGGCTGATCGTATTGTTGGCAGTTGGCTCGATTGTCATCGAGGACACCTGATTTGAGTAAATCGATTGACTAGAAAGGATGTCTTAAACGTGTGTGGAATCGTTGGATATATGCATCGTCAAGGACAAGTATGCGAGGCAGAAATTGTCCATGCGATGAATGGAGAGATCATTCACCGCGGGCCTGATGATGAAGGATATTATTTTGATGGTCCGGCGGGATTAGGATTTCGGCGTTTAGCCATTATTGACTTAAAAGGCGGGCATCAACCATTAACAAATGAAGATGGGGCAATATGGATTGTCTTCAATGGCGAAATTTATAATTATAAGGACCTTCGTGATCACTTAGTGTCCTTGGGACATACGTTTAAAACAGAGACTGATACTGAAATTATTGTACATTTGTACGAAGAATATGGCGCAGAATGTGTTGGAAAATTGCGTGGAATGTTCGCATTTGGCATATGGGATGGGAAACGCGAAGAGCTGTTTTTGGCTCGCGATCCATTTGGGATAAAGCCACTATACTATACTGAACAACCTCGTTTTTTAGCGTTTTCATCGGAAATTAAAAGCCTCTTGCAAGTTCCTGACGTTTCACGAGAAATTAATCGAGAGGCATTTTGGAATTATCTTACATTTCAATATGTTCCGGAACCAATGACGATGTTTGAAGGGATTCAAAAATTACCTCCTGCCCACTATTTGATTGCGCGCGGTAGCGAGGTCACGATTAAACGGTACTATCAGTTAGAGTTTTCGCCAATTGAGCAGCCTATTTCCTATTTTGTCGATGGAATACTTGACCAACTCAGAGACTCTGTTCATGTTCATATGAACAGCGATGTGCCGCGTGGTGCATTTTTGTCTTCTGGTGTTGATTCGAGTGCCATAGTGGCGCTATTAAAAGAATTAGAAGACGTACAGACCTTTACAGTAGGTTTTGAGGGAGCAGGAGGATTAAGTGAAATTGACTATGCGCGTGAAACTGCTCGCGTGCTTGGCACCGTTCATCGGGATACGGTAATTACCGCAAAGCAATATCTGGATGAATTACCGCGCTTAGTTTACCATCAAGATGAACCAGTAGCGGATCCATCAGCTATTGCGTTGTATTTTGTTTCTGAATTGGCAAGTGAGCATGTGACAGTGGTGTTATCTGGTGAAGGCGCAGATGAGTTATTTGGTGGTTATACGATTTATCGTGAGCCGATTTCTTTACGCATGTTTAACTATCTTCCACCAAGTATGAGAACCAGCCTTGGTGAATTTGCACAACTCTTGCCTGAAGGAGTGAAAGGACGCAGCTTTCTGACTCGTGGCTCTAAGACAGTCGAACAGCGATTTTTTGGGAATGCGTTTTTATTTTCTGAGGCAGAGAAGAAGAGGTTTGTCAAATTTGATCCGGACAGCATGCGATATCGGCGTCCGTTAGATATCACAGGACAGTACTACAAGCAAGTTCAAAACACAGATGATGTGACAAAAATGCAATACTTGGACTTGCACACATGGTTGCCAGGGGATATTCTCATGAAAGCAGATAAAATGACCATGGCTAATAGTGTTGAACTTCGCGTTCCTTTTTTAGATAAAAATGTATTCGAATTTGCGGCGAAAATCCCAATGGCTTATCGTATGGCGAATGGAACGACAAAACATGTCATGCGCGAAGCTGTGCGTCAATTGCTTCCGAAGGAAGTCACCGAACGGAAAAAATTAGGATTTCCGGTACCTACGCGAAAGTGGTTGAAAGATGAGCATTATCAATTTGCACGTGACTTGATTGGATCCAGTCCACTGGATGACTTGTTTGATAAAGAGTATGTTCTCCATTTATTAGAAGAACATCGTCAGGGAGTACGTGATCATGCTCGTAAAATTTGGGCAATTGTTATTTTTCTATTGTGGCACCAGACGTATGTGGAGCAAACACGAAGTTTTACATCGAAAGAGTCCGAGTTGGTTTTAAAACGTCGACAACGAATGTTTGCGGAGGCTTTTGTATGAGTTTAGAACGGTTGGGTGGTTTACTTCCAAAGTCGTTTACGATTACACGGGACAAGCTAGATCCAAATACATGGCGTGAGACATTGCCAATCCTACGAGAATTAAAAGTCTCTGACAACGCCATCTTACACGCTCAACCACTCCTGTTAGATTTTATATCACAGACTAAAATATGTAACGGGTGTATTGGTTATGAACATTGCGGTAAGATTGGCGACGCCAAAGGTATGCAGAGTCACCTTGTAGTGTACAATGAACAAATTACTATTCAAACAGGTCATTGTTCACCTTTTCGAGATTATTTGGCTTTGTCGCGTGCGGCACGATATCAATCTTACTCGGAGCGGACATCGCACGATTTGCAACTTACTTTTTCAAATTTTCCTACGTCGCAACGGATGCGCAAGCCGAAATTATTTGATGCTGCACAAAAGTTTGCTAATCATTACAATCCTGGCGACGATATGAGCGGCATCTATATTTTTGGGCCAGCGGGAGTTGGAAAGACGCATCTTTTGCATGCCATATTGAATCGTTTAGAGGAGCGGCGAATACCGGCAATTTTTGTTCGAGTTGATGCGGTATTTGATCGATTGCGCAGTATGATTGGCGACGGGAAGGACATTGAGCCCGCACTTGAAATGTTCTCGACTGTACCGGTACTCGCTTTAGATGAAATAGGACAGGAACGTCCAAATGAATTTACGCTAGAAAAGTTATTTCGCATTGTGAATCAACGTTTTTCTGCTAAACTCCCGACGCTTTATACGAGTAACTTTGCCCCTCCTAATTTGTACGATAGAATGCCCCAGAGTATGGTGAATTTTATTGATCCTCTAAAGAGTAGGGTCATTGGAGGATCGCTAGTAGGATATCTTGATGGCGGTGACTATCGCATTGCTAACGCTGAAATTCTTGACGTGTAGACATAAAGATCGTTATGCTGGCGGCGTTGCCAGATAGACTAGAGCCATTTGCTGCGGGCGAACCTCAATTTTTGGCTCTGTGCGCCAAATGAGTTCTGCACGCCGCAGTTCTTGTTCCGCTTGAATGGACCAATGACTAGTTGCTTCATCCGTCTGATAAGTTGAATCTTTGTTCTCTGCATTTGTATCGCATGATTGGTAATAGTGATCCAATTTTGCTAACTCTTTCTCTAATCGATCGTGTGCTTCTGTCGCCCAGCTATGATCACGATCTTCCACATCATACTTTACGCATTGCAGTACGAGGGAAAAAACTTGGTCCATATCGATAGGTACTGGGAGAATTTGTGCGCGAAGTGGGCGATCATCCTGCAAGTTTCGTTTTATGAGTTGGTCCATGACATCTCCATATACTTGCAATGTCGTGAGATCAATCGCATACGACTCAAGGAAATCGATTCGACGATCAGAGACAAAAGAAATTTTAACGACAAATACAGCGTACGGTGACAGTCTTGAGCTATTTTCATATACCGCCGCAAACGTTCCACGAGATTTAGCACTAGAATAAATTCTCATCATCCGATAGGAACCATGAGTGATTTGTTCTGGTTTTACGCCTTCGGGGATTGTTTGTATTTGCATGTCTGGTCGAAATGTGAGATACAGAATTGTATTTGGCGGATTTTCGTTCATGGCCTCTACCCACATCCAGTAAAACGGACGATCTGTTAATTCTTTATCAACATCCCGCGGGATTTCAATGCATAAGGCTCCTTCTTCTGCAGGTAAAAATGTGGCACCGACCGTGTTGAAGTAGCGTGTGCAATATTCATAGAGATTAGTTTGCATAGACAAGTTTATACACTTCCTTTTACATCGATCAGTTGGTACATGCGTTTGAAGGTAGCCATGTTTATTTCATCTATTACACGCTTGCTAACTGTTCGATGTTGGAATTTTGAACACGATGAGAAAGAGCGGATAGACGTGCGCGTACTTCAGCGTTATCGGTGCTTTCCATGAAGGTGCGCATTAAGTCCTCTTCAAATGCCTTTATGCCAAGAATTACGTCTAATTTCCCAATGACCATCTCAAACATTCGGATTTTATCTTGAAGTAAATGTACAATGTGTTCTTCGATGGTATTTTGTGTGGAAAAATTGTGAATATAGACAGGACGAGTTTGACCCAGTCGATGTACACGACCAATTCGTTGTTCAATTCGCATTGGATTCCATGGTAGATCAAAGTTGATCACTTGATTACAAAATTGCAGATTTATACCTTCTCCGCCAGCCTCTGTTGCGATTAACACTTGTGCTTTATGCTCAAACAAATCCTTCATCCAATCCTTTTTTCCTCGTTTATATCCACCGCGAAAAAGTACACCTTTAATTCCGGATTGTTGTAGCATGTAGAGTAGGAAATCTTGTGTGGCGCGATACTCAGTAAAAATGATGACTTTATCATTGATTTTTTTGACAAGATCAATGACATGATTGACTTTTGTATAGTTTGGTATGGATTCAGCTAGATGGTACAGATCGCTTAAGGCGATGTGTTCATTTTCGGAGAGCCGTTTGTCCCTTTGCATGGTTTCAAGAGTGCCAAGTACAGCATAAGAACTGCTGCAAATTTCTCGCTGCAGAGTAATCAAAGAGAGGACACTGCGCTTCGCTTCGCGTCGTTTCGAATAGGCATCTTTGATAAAATTTGTAACTGTGTCATAAAGGACCTGTTCTTCTTTAGATAGTGTGATTGGCACCACCTCTACAAGTCGCTCTGTAAATTCAACCCCACCGCCTTCCCTCCTGTTTCTGACCATCACTTCACCCACTGCACTTCGCAGTGCATGTGGATTTTTAGGCAGTCGTTTTGAATCTACGTGTGTAGCATTGAAGGTGGTTGAGTTTCCTAGTTGTCCTGGTCGCAGAAGATTAATTAGATTGAAAAGTTCACGCATGTCGTTTTGCACAGGCGTGGCTGTCACCAATAACAGATATTTTTTTCGTAATTGATTGATCAACTGCCAATTTCTAGTTTTTTTATTTTTTAGCTTGTGAGCTTCGTCAACGATGACGATATCGTAATCCTGTGAAAGAACTGCACTACGATGTGGATCTCTTTTGGTGGTATCAATGGATGCAACAAGAATGTCGTAAGTCGTCCATGACCACTCGTTTCGTTGTGCAAAGGCAGAGATTGAAAATTTCTCATTGAGTTCACGTGTCCACTGTATTACGAGGGAGGCTGGAACGAGAATTAATGCCTTTTTCACGAGCCCACGCATCATGTATTCTTTTAAAATAAGTCCAACTTCAATCGTTTTTCCTAGCCCTACTTCATCCGCCAGCAAGGCTCGTCCATGTAATTCGTTGACTACACGTTTGGCTGTCGCGATTTGATGGGGGAATGGGACGAGGTTTGGAAGGGCATCGAGACAGATAAAGTCTTCAAATGATGAGGAAAGAGATTGTTTCTCCGCTTCATATGCCAATTGAAATAACGACCATTTACCAGCGGGCATGTCTCCGCGTTCAGTCAATTGTTTGCGGAGATCCAGTTGTTCATGATACTGATACACTCTATTCGCTCCTCTCAGGTAATGTTATGTTGTCTAGCTAGTATGTCCAAATCTCTCTGAAACAAGCACGGATGCAGTGATTTCAAGCTGGTAAAAACGTTGATTTATCTGTATACTAAAAGTGATAATTGAATAGGCGAATGACCATCGTAGGAGAGTGCTGGATTGACGATCCACCGCCGAAGGAGCAAACAAGTAAAGCGCGGTCTTATCTTGTGAATCTCTCAGGTAGAAGTACTGCGATGGGACGCAACTCTGGAGAGTGCCACAGGCCACCCACGGGGAAATGCTGATAAACGATTCGATTTTATCGATATATCACACGAACTCTCAGGTAAATGGACAGAGAAGATACCAGCGTTAGTTTGGTGTCTTTTTTTTGTTGGAGAGTTAACGAAGGAGGGTAAAAATGGTGCTTAAGCGTACTCCGTTATATGAACTGTATTCAAAATTCGGCGCAAAGACTATTGATTTTGGCGGTTGGGACATGCCTGTCCAATTTAACGGGATTATGGCAGAGCATGAGGCTGTACGTACAAATGTGGGTTTGTTTGACGTTTCACATATGGGTGAATTTGAAGTCTCCGGGCCGCATGCACTCGAATTTTTGCAGAACATTATCACCAATGATGCAAGCAAATTGCAGTTATTTCAAGCACTTTACAGCCCTGTTTGCTATGATGACGGAGGTACTGTAGACGATGTATTGATCTACCGCTTGGCACAAGATAACTATTTGGTTGTGGTCAATGCTGGAAATATTGAAAAAGATGAAGAATGGTTCATGTCACATAATCATGGCGCGACCATTATAAATCGTTCCGCACAAATGGCGCAATTGGCGTTGCAAGGCCCAAAGGCTGTGAAAGTATTGAAAAAAGTAACAAATGAAGCCGTGGAGGATATTTCGTACTATCACAGCCAACCTAATATGGTTGTTGCTGGCGTATCCTGTATCGTCTCGCGAACCGGCTACACAGGGGAAGACGGATATGAACTTTATCTCGATGCAAGCGATGCACAATCGCTATTTTTGGCACTTATGAAGGCGGGAGATACTGAGGGAATTTTAGCTTGTGGTTTAGGTGCCCGTGATACATTGCGATTAGAAGCTCGCTTACCGCTTTATGGTCATGAGCTTAGTGCAGACATTAGTCCACTTGAAGCCGGACTTGGGTCATTTGTAAAATTGAAAAAAAATGAATTTCATGGCCGGTCAGCATTAGTTCAACAAAAGGATAATGGAATTGTGCGCAAAGCGGTTGGTTTTGAATTGTTAGATCGTGGAATTGCGCGTGCATCTCAACGCGTGTTTGTAGGCGATCGGGAAATTGGGATTGTGACGAGTGGCACAATGAGTCCCACTTTGCATAAGAGTATTGGACTTGCGCTAATCGATGCCAAGTTTTCGCCAATTGACACAGAAGTTATGATTGACATCCGTGGTAAATTGACTCGTGCAAAGTTTGTAAAAACGCCATTTTACCGTAGAGAAAAGTAAGATGCTCATGGCTTTGTTTACGTAAAGTTAGTGATGACATGTGGAGGCGAGTGTGTGAATTCGTTTAGTTATATTCCAAATACACGTGAAGATCGCGAATATATGCTGCGAGAACTTGGAATGGTTCATGTAGATGAACTTTTTTCTGATATTCCCGAAGAGGTAATGTTGAAACGAGAACTGAGGCTTCCCCCGGCTGCGAGTGAATGGGAACTTATGAGTGAATTGCGTGGACTTGCAACTAAGAATGTGGAACTAGAGAATGCAATCTCGTTTATTGGAGCTGGAGCTTATCGTCATTATATTCCAAGTATAGTAGATGCGGTGATAGGAAGGTCTGAATTTTATACTTCATACACGCCATATCAGCCAGAGATTAGTCAGGGTATGTTACAAGCGATTTTTGAGTATCAGTCGTTAATTGTAACGCTGATGGGACTTGATGTCTCGAATGCATCACTCTACGATGGGCCAACGGCACTTGGCGAAGCGGGTGTCATGGCATGTGCTCACACGCGTCGAGACACGATCCTCATTGCGCGTACTGTTCATCCTGAATATCGGCAAGTGTTTCAAACTTATGTGTCTGGGCAACACATTGTCGCGAAAGAACTTGGAATGACGAATGGCCTTCTGGATATTTCAACGCTTGAGGCCTTGCTGTCTGATGAAGTTGCTGCAGTCATTATTCAATATCCGAATTTTCTGGGGGGAATTGAAGACGTCCGTGCTATTGCAGATCTTGCACATGCGCATGGAGCGCTACTTATTGTGAGTGTGAATCCGATTTCTTTAGGTATGCTTGAGGCGCCTGGCAAATTAGGTGCTGACATCGCTATTGCAGAAGGCCAGTCACTAGGAAATTCGCTTTCCTTTGGCGGCCCATATTTGGGGGTGATGGCCGCGACGACGGCACTTACGCGCAGACTGCCAGGGAGAATTGTCGGGCAAACAAAAGACCACGATGGCAGACGCGGTTTTGTTTTAACCTTACAGGCTCGTGAACAGCATATTCGGCGTGAGAAGGCATCTTCGAACATTTGTTCGAATCAGGCACTAAACGCACTCGCCGCCTCTGTGTATCTTTCCTATATGGGGCCCAAGGGATTAAGAGAAGTCGCTTATCAGTCTTTTGCAAAGGCTCATTTTGCACAAAAACAGTTTGTCGCTGCAGGGGCGTCGTCACCTTTTACCGGACCGTATTTTCATGAATTTGTGATCTCCTTGCCAAATGGTAAGAGAATATGGGAAAAACTTGCAAAAGAACACATTTTTCTTGGTCATTCTCTCGGCGACGCGTATTCGGAATTGCAGGATCACTATGTTGTAGCCACTACTGAAGTGATGACACGTGATCAAATCGAACACGTAGCCAAACGCTTGGAGGCGATTCTATGAGTCGGCAAACTGCAGATTATCCACTGATTTTTGAACTGAGTAAAACGGGACGAGTTGCATATAGTTTACCTGCATTAGATGTACCAGAGATTGAACCTGAAAATGAATTCCCAGCATCCTATCTTCGCGAAGAAGCCGCATGGCTTCCTGAATTGTCTGAGGTCGACTTGATTCGGCATTACACGAGATTGTCTACGCGTAATCATGGCGTTGATTCGGGTTTTTATCCACTCGGATCTTGTACCATGAAGTATAATCCAAAGCGTAACGAAATGGCGGCGGGTTTAACCGGTTTTACAGACATTCACCCATACCAGCCAGAGGAGACCGTGCAAGGCGCACTTGAAGTACTATATCGGTTGCAAAACTACCTTTGTGAAATTACTGGAATGAATGCAGTGAGCTTGCAACCGGCAGCTGGTGCTGCGGGAGAATGGACCGGTCTAATGATGATTCGAGCTTATCATGAGCAACGGGGGGAGAAACGTACGAGAGTGATCATTCCCGACTCCGCCCATGGAACGAATCCAGCGAGTGCAGTAGCAGCTGGGTTTACTGCAGTTACGGTGCGCTCGAATGAACATGGCGGTGTGGATTTAGATGCATTACGTGCAATAGTCGGTTCTGACACCGCAGCGCTGATGTTGACAAATCCGAGTACGCTTGGATTATTCGAGGGGCAAATTGTGGAAATTTCCAAAATTATTCATGAAGCTGGCGGTTTATTGTACTATGATGGGGCGAATGCCAATGCAATTCTAGGGTATGCACGACCTGGAGATATGGGCTTTGATGTGGTGCATTTAAATTTGCATAAAACTTTCTCAACACCACATGGCGGTGGTGGACCTGGTGCGGGACCAGTTGGAGTTAAGGAGGCCATGATTCCGTTCTTGCCAAAACCAATGATTGCCCAACATGACAACGGCACTTTATTCTTAGATTATGATCGACCTCATAGTATCGGGAAAGTGAAGGGCTTTTATGGAAATTTCGGCATCCTGCTACGTGCTTATGCGTATATTCGTACGATGGGGCCAGAGGGGCTAAAACGTGTGGCGCAGGATGCTGTGTTAAATGCGAATTATTTACTGCATCGTTTGGCCCCCTACTATCATGTGCCTTTTCAGAAAATGTGCAAACATGAATTTGTTCTATCCGGCAAACCATTCAAAACATCTGGAATCAAAACGCTCGATATTGCAAAGCGAATTCTTGATTTTGGATATCATCCCCCAACGATTTATTTTCCGTTAAACGTTGAAGAGGCGATGATGATTGAACCTACCGAATCGGAAAGTAGAGAGACGCTCGACGCGTTTGCAGAGGTAATGATTCAAATTGCACGCGAGGCGTTAGAAGATCCTGAGGTTGTGAAAAATGCTCCCCATACAACTGTTATTAATCGTTTAGATGAGACGATGGCTGCACGCAATCCAATTCTATGTTACCGACCGACAAAATAGTTTGTGGATTTTGTTCCGAAGGAGTGCTTTGTTTATGAAAAAGATCCTTGTTCTACATGGTCCGAACTTAAATTTATTAGGACAGCGCGAGCCGGGAATATATGGGAATACAACTCTTTCTGATATCACTTTGCGACTAGAGGCAAAAGCGGTTGAACTGTCTTTTAGCGTTCAGACCTTTCAGTCAAATAGTGAGGGTGATTTAATTGATGCGCTCCATAAGGGGCTGAATGAAGGGATTGCAGGATGCATTTTTAATCCTGGAGCATATACACACTACAGCATCGCCTTGCGCGATGCTGTAGCTGGTGTTTCCTTTCCCGTGATTGAAGTTCATTTGTCTAATATTTATGCCAGGGAGTCATTTCGCTCGCATTCAGTGATTGCACCTGTCGCAAAAGGGCAGATATCAGGGTTCGGGGCTATTGGGTATGAACTTGCGCTAGTTGCACTGAAGGAACATCTTAATAGCCTCTCGGCATTTGGACGTCCTTGAATAGATAAAAGCCGTAATTATTCAAGATTTTTACTGGAAATGCAACGTAGCGTGGATGAATCGCTGACTGCCGTAGCGTAGTAGGCATGACAAAGAAACGACGACAAAGATGATTTTGAAAAATCGTCGCTTGTGCAGTGTGTATCTCCGTGTGGCTTTACGCCGCCAAGAGCGTTGATTTTAAGTCGATGTCAATCTCTTGGTACCAGGCATCCAAGTGCTGGCACATCATGATCCCGAAGATCCTGATCAGCCACATCTTCGTGCTGCGGTGTCTGGCGGCTTCAAACTTGTAGTCGATCTTCTCCCGCTTATTTGAACGCTCGACTGTTGTTCTCCGTTTGTAGACATCGTTCCATTCGTCGCTGTGGCGGGCGACGGGCGGGAATAAGCGAGGATTGTCCTTGGTATATTGTTTTCTCTGCATAAACAAATCCCCTCCACTAATAATTTAAGATTAATGGACAAGGGATAAAGACTCAAATCCAATTTTGGGGCTTAAGTGTAGAGACAACAATTTAACGGTTTTATACGCTAAGTATTAGCGGACATAACAAGCTGATTTCAGGCCATTTAATGACCGCTAATGAGCTTTAGTGGACATTCAACACACTGAAATAATGACATTTTATTGCTTAGAATAAAGAAATCCAACAATCACCTTCCAAAACCTGTCTTAGCGTATGTTTTCGTTAAAATGTTGGCGGTACCCCTATATGGTGTCGTGGGACGTGTACCAAGACGGCATTCCAAGCGCTGAATTTCGGATGAGTGTAGGCGGTCGCTTCATGGATTTGCCTGAGACGGTTTGTTTTCGATGGGATGTTCATGCAATTGTTTGGGGGGTATCAACAATGGTAACTCCTATCCGTGTCTTAGATCCTGAGAAAACGATCCTCCTCATCGTAGGCGTTAGTGGAACCAGCGGGTATGTGTTGCAACAAGTGGCACGTCTACTTTACGCACTCAAGGAGCAAGGACAGAAGATTCCTTCTGTCCTTGCTCCTTGAGTGCGATATCGTGGATCAAAAAAACCTGCTGCGCCAATATTTCTTGCCACAGGATCTAGGCAAGAAAAAAGCAGAAGTGCTTGCACAACGCTATGCACTCACTTATGGCATCGACATCGTTGCCTATCCAGAGTACCTGGATAGGCAACGAACGATCACCGATCTGATTGCGAGTGTACACACACCGGAGAGACCTTATGCCCAAGTGGAACCGATCACGCCAGTTGTCGTAGGTTGCGTCGACAATGCACCCACACGAAAGCTTTTGCACGAACAAGTGCACGCGCTTCGTGATGGGGTGTATATCGACATTTGTGCGGTCTGAGGCGGCGATGGATCACGTGTTGGAAGTGTCGTTATAACCAGTCAAAGCCCTCTTCTTATGGGGGCTTTGACTGGTTATACTAATAGTAAATGAAAAAATATTGGAGTGATAAACATGGCTGAAAATCGCGAACGTCAAAAGATTAGTTTTGAAGCTAAAAGGGTTGTTACTTTAGGACCTAATTTCGATTTCTGGATCAATGAAGAGGATGATATTTATGATGAACTTTACACAAAGAAGGCCGAAACAGGGCCAAATTTATCTGATGGCAGTGGAATATCGAGATCGTCCCAACATTAAAAAGGTTAGACATGTAGTGGTTGTTTCTAACGAACGAGCCACAGATATTGATGTAATTGCTGTATCTGTATCAAGTCAATTAAAAAATCAGAATTTGATGTTTCGATTCACTATTTGGAAGGAATGCGGATTATCCAGACCATCCATTGCTCGTACTTCCAAGCTGTTATCGGTTAGCAGTCAACAATTGCAAACTTATCTTGGCAAATTAGACGCTACGGATTTAAATCGTATTATTGAGAAATGCAAAGATGTTTTTTAAAGCGATGCCATCTTGTATCTACGGATACAACCTTTTGAAAAGTGGTTACTCCTCTTGGAATCAGGTAAAAATGACATTGCCAAGAAGACACATGTCGCACGTGCGATTGACTGGCGAGGGATTGAACTTGGCAAACCTCTTAGTTTTGAGAATAGCA
>JAKACV010000022.1:36154-38502 GCA_021821085.1 Bacillota bacterium
GATGGTTTGAGGATGGTTTGAGGAAGTACGTTCCGATCATGACAAGTCGGATGTCATCTTCGGCATGGAGCCCACAGGCCATTACGGGATGAATCTTCAGCAGTTCCTGCGTCAGCGTGGGATACAGGTTGTTTTGGTCAATCCAGCGCATGTCAAGAAGAGCAAGGAATTGGACGACTGGACGACAACTCGCCCACGAAAAATGATGTCAAGGATGCGTACGTGATTGCACGCATGGTCATCGAAGGACGGTACTCCGCACCCATCATCCCGTAAGACGTCTGCGGAGTTACGCACCGGGATGAACGAAAGAGACCGTCTGTCCAGTGACCTGCAGCGTGTGAAGGGTCGTGTTCACAACTGGCTGGATCGATTCTTCCCGGACTTCTTTGAAGTGTTCAAGGACTGGGAGGGGAAAGCGGCGGTAGCAACCCTGCGGGCGTGTCCCATGCCGCAGGAACTAGCAGCCAAAACTGCCGAAGAAGTTGTCCTCATGTGGAAAGCGCATGGGATACGACGGAGTGTTGGAATCAAGCGTGCTCGCT
Organism: Bacillota bacterium; assembly: GCA_021821085.1. Taxonomy (GTDB): domain Bacteria; phylum Bacillota; class Bacilli; order Alicyclobacillales; family SLC66; genus Sulfoacidibacillus. The sequence continues at coordinate 36,700 of JAKACV010000022.1, forward strand.
TACTTGTGGATATCGCCAAGACATCGATTGGATTATCTACTGTGTATTTCTCTTGGTGGCAAATAATCCACAATTCCGGGCGCTACATCAGTATTTCAAGACCCGTACGGATAACCCACTCAAACCCAAACAGTCACTGGTTGCGCTTTGCGGTAAGCTGATTCGTATTCTCTTTACGCTTGGCACTCGCAAGGTGGACTATGATGCAGCGCGCGCTTTAGGGCCGGTGCACCAGGACTTACTGAACGTCGCCTAAGTCTAATAACTATCGTACCTTGCACGAATTGACGTAGACACATGAGTTCACACACGACAAGGTAAGCACGGAGAAGCCGGTACAATCCATTCCATACGGGCAACGCCCCTGTTCCAAAGCTTCACCGGCCTCCACCCTTTCGATAGGTAGGACGAAGGACTGTATACGGGCGAAACTGACCCAGCGAGATCTGAGAGGGTAAACCGCGAAAGGACAAGTGGAGATCCAATGGGCACCCATATTTTCACAAAGAGAGCTTAGCTCTCTGTTTGAGTACACCCTCCTGCGCCAGAAACGGTTCTTTTATACCAGTTTCGAATGTACAGACCGATGTGTCAAATGCGTAATCGTGCGAGAGAGCGAGAAAACAGGAAATAATTGAACTTTACTGAGAGAGGAATCAATAAAAATCTAATGCCGAGAGGCTATATTATTTTGGGGGAAAGTTATTTTCCCCTTTACTCCGAGCCCTTGTCTGATAAGGCTTCCCGAACAACGCAAATAGCTCTTATCAAGGATTACGGCAATGTAGTTGAAGGAACCAGCACGCTGGTATCACATACTGCTTTCATTATCATGGTAGACTTTCGCCAAGGAAGTTGGCCATTTCGATCCGCTTCCAGTTCGTCCATCTCTTCAGGCGTCATCTCCCGTCCCAATGCATCCAATTCGTCCAAAGTCCGTTCTGACTAGCTTAGAGGCGGAAGCAGTTCACCGCGCCCAAAATCAATTTTCAGTTCCGTTATGGTTGGTTACAGTATATAATATATCTAGACAGTCTGGATGAATGGAGGAACTATTGATGAGCATGAAATGGCAACTTCAAGAGGCAAAAAATCGTTTAAGCCAGCTGATAAAAGAAATCGCCCATGATGGACCGCAAATCATTACAGTTCGAGGAAAACCAGCAGCAGTTCTCTTGTCCATTGAAGAGTATCAACGTTTAACGAGCCCACGAACGAAGTTGACGGATTTCTTTAGGGAGTCCCCTTTATATGATGAAGAACTTGATTTAGAAAGAAGTTCAGATTTGGCTCGTGAGGTGGAACTGTGAAATATCTCCTAGATACCAATGTGATTTCTGAGTTAGTAAAAAGGAACCCGAATTCCGAAGTTGTTCGGTGGATTGATACGCATGATGAAAGCACATTGTTTCTGAGTGTGATTACCTTTGGGGAGCTTCAAAAGGGGATTGTAAAACTGAATGATGTAGACCGGATGAAACGGCTTCAAGACTGGGTTGATCATGAATTGTCCAAGCGTTTTGAAGGCCGGGTATTACCCATTGATTTAGATGTGGTGTTCACTTGGGGAAGGATACAGGGCGCGTCAGAAAAGGAAGGAATCAAATTACCTGTCATGGATAGTCTGATTGCGGCTACAGCAATTGCCCACAATTTAGTAGTAGTGACTCGAAATGTCCGTGACTTGGAGCGCTGTCAGGTAACAGTTTATAATCCTTGGGAAACGTGAAGGAATTCAAGGAGATGATTCCAGTGAATTTTAAATCAGAGGTGGACTTCTGTCAAGATGCCACAATCACTCAG
>JAKACV010000023.1 GCA_021821085.1 Bacillota bacterium
CAAGTTGACCGAATCGAATCGTGGTTTCACCGTTTGCAAGAACAAGTTCCTAATATTCAATGTGTATTTGAAATTTTGGAGCTGGAGAAGATGATTTATTGCGTTTAAAATTTTTGCACACGGAATGGATCAAATTGGACAAAGGATTGATTGATCTTGCAAGTGAAGATGATAATATGCTGGAATTAGTTTGGTGTTTTCAGTATTTCGCAACAAAGAACCACGTGAAAGTCATTTGCGAAGGACTGGGAACGTCAAAGCAAGCACAACTTTTCCGGAATTATGGTATGCAGTATGAACAAGGCTATCTCTGGAGCAAGCCGTTAGAACGACCTGAATTTTATACTCCATCAGACATGAAAATGGGTGACGAGGAGTAAGAGACAATCTTATCATGTGTACATATATTTTAGGATATACTGGAGATTAAAATGGGGGGAAGTATCAAAACCTCGTCCTTGTTATGCACACATAAAGACGTTTTCATGAATACACTTTCCGACAATTTTACACACTTTTTATATTCCTATAACCTGTTTATTGTGTTAGTTTAATAGTCAGATATATAGATTAAAGTGGATTCGCGCCTCGATTCTCGTTTGATCATAACGCAGTAAATTTTATACGGAGGTGCGTGGTCATGGAGCCATTATTGAAAGTTCGCAATTTAAAGACGTATTTCATTAGTAAAAATGCCACAGTCAAAGCTGTGGATGGGGTGGATTTTGAGGTCTACCCTGGGAAGGTGCTCGGTATTGTCGGAGAGTCTGGAAGCGGCAAGAGTATGACGTCACTTTCTGTCATGCGTCTCGTTCCAGGGCCGCAAGGAAAAATCGTTGAGGGCGAGATTTTACTTGAAGGCAAAGATCTATTGTATATTTCTGAGCGTGAGATGCGCGATGTTCGCGGCAATAGAATTGGTATGATATTCCAAGAACCGATGAGTGCGCTGAATCCCGTTTTAAAGGTTGGCGAACAGATTGGGGAGGTTTTGATTCGGCATCGCAAGTTGACGAAAGCTCAAGCAAAGACGCAGTCGATTTCGCTTTTGCGCAGTGTCGGATTTCCCCGTGCGGAACAGATCGTGGACGAGTTTCCTCATCAGCTTTCAGGAGGTATGCGGCAACGCGCCATGATTGCGATGGCGATGGCTTGTGAACCATCGCTCTTGATTGCAGATGAACCGACAACGGCGCTCGATGTGACGATTCAGGCTCAGGTGCTAGATCTGATGCGCGCGTTGAAGGATGAGAAGGGGACTGCGATTCTGCTTATTACGCACGATCTTGGCGTTGTCGCTGAAATGGCGGATGACGTGGTGGTGATGTACGGCGGGCAGGTCGTCGAATCGGCTTCTGCAGATGAGATCTTTGATCGCCCCACGCATCCCTATACGCAGGCATTGATGGCGTCTATTCCATCGATTGAAGAAGAGCATGAGCGATTACTTACAATTCCGGGAACGGTGCCGAGCGCTGCGCATTTTCCGCAGGGGTGTCGATTTGCAGATCGATGTACTTTAGTGGAGGATCGTTGCCGCGAACACATGCCAGCACTGCGAGAAGTGTATCCAGGGCATTCAGTGCGTTGCACTGTGGTCAACGGGTGAAGGGGGATTTTTAGATGAGTCGTGTGGAGTCGCAACTTACACAGCAGCCTTCGGAGACGCAGCCACTCCTGCAAGTTCGCAATATTAAGAAGTATTTCCCGATTACAGGTGGTGTTTTGCGCCGTGCAGTGGGGCAGGTAAAAGCGGTTGATGACATTTCCTTTACGCTAAAAGAAGGGGAGACGCTAGGCCTCGTCGGTGAATCAGGGTGTGGAAAGTCAACGCTCGGACGCGTGATTATGCGCATTTATGAACCGACTGAAGGCACACTTGTAATTGGTGATCACGACATCAGCCATGTGAAGGGCGAACAGTTGCGCAAGTTACGCCACAACTTCCAAATGGTCTTTCAAGATCCATATTCATCGTTGAATCCACGTATGAGTGTTGGAGCTTTGGTGGCGGAGCCACTTCTTGTGAATCGACGTGGTACGCGTTCGCAGATTCAGGAAGAAGTCGTGTCTCTGCTCGCTACGGTGGGCCTTGGTCCAGAAGCGCGGATGCGCTATCCACACGAGTTTTCGGGTGGACAACGGCAGCGGATTGCGATTGCGCGAGCACTTGCTTTGCGGCCTAAGTTGATCGTGGCAGACGAGGCAGTATCCGCATTGGACGTTTCGATTCAAGCACAAATTTTGAATTTGCTTTCTGATTTGCGCAAAGAATTCGGTTTATCTTATGTTTTCATTTCACATAATCTTGCTGTAGTAAAACATGTAAGTGATCGCGTAGCTGTGATGTATCTTGGTCGGCTTGTCGAATTGGCACCAAAATTTTCACTCTATACGAATCCACTGCATCCATACACGCAGGCTTTACTGTCCTCTGCACCTGAACCAAAACGCCATGTGACACGTGAACGGATCGTTCTTATAGGTGATGTGCCAAGCCCTGCGAAACCGCCAAATGGGTGTGCATTTCATACGCGTTGTCTAAAAGTGATGGATGTTTGTCGGAGCATTCGACCAGAATTGGTTGAATATGCATCAGGACAACATGTCGCATGTCATTTGTATTCGTAATTGTAGAGAATTTCACGGGGGATGGACATTCCCTGAGCTTCAACATGCAGTACAGGCAGTAGTACCACGACAGTGGCTCTTATGGTAGCAGTTACGAGCGTGATTGGGGACGAATCTCAACGGGCAATTGAGATTATTTTCTACGTTCTGTTCTATCGTGTAGGAAGCACCTCTTCCAAAATGGTAGTGTTTAGTCGTACATTCACTATACCAAACGGAGAGGTGCTTTTTATTTGTAAATTTCTGATTATAAATCGCTTCGATTCTTGAGTCTACAATGATTATTTATGAGCATTTTGCGCAGTCTTCATTCTTGTTTTATAAGGCTTTATAAGCCAGTGGATGGGGGAAAGTTATTTTTCGAGGGTAGACAACCCGCGCTCACACTGGGCTCAACGAACAGCGAAAAACGCTTTTCATGGATGTCACACTGAGAAAGTTCAGTGAAAAAACCTAACATTAATATAGCAAAAAAGAACTTACGGTTAGCGGTAATGTGATGTTTATTGACATCAAAACAAAAATTGTATTAAAATTAATTACGTTATGTCATGTTATATTACGTAGTGTCTTTAAAATGGTTTTGCAAGTTATTCGTATTGCAATTATTCATATTGACAACATGTTTATCTGATAATTGTATAAAATGACAAGGACTTTTTTCATGAACTACGCTATGATACCAGTTATATGATTTATCTGAATAAAACGATACTAACAATCTGTATGATTATTCCTGAAACGTGATTGGGAGGTGACAGTGATGCAAATCAAAAATTGAATCGAATGCTGTTGTAGATAGTGATAAAGAATCTGAAGGAATCAGGGAATATTTATGATATAAAAATGGGAGTGATGAGCAACTATGCCAGAGGCTGCGATTGAGAGTACGACAGTGTTCCAAGTGACTCCTGCGGAACAGAGACGAAATGTATGGGCAGCTGGGTTAGGATACCTAGCTGACGGGTTGGACCAACTCATTATTTCGTATACAATGCCGGCAATTGTCGCCACCTTTGCATTGACGACCATTCAGGCTGGATCAATCGCTACTGCAACGATGATCGGCACATGGTTAGGTGCATATTTATTTGGTTTCTTGGCTGATTATTTTGGCAGGGTGAAAACCTTCACGTATTCAATTTTATTATATGCTTTGGCGACAGGCATTTCAGCGTTCTCACCAAGCTATGATTTTCTTATGATTTTGCGTTTCTTTGTTGGGGTCGGTATCGGTGGAGAATTCGGTATTGGGATGGCCCTTGTGACAGAAACTTGGCCGAGTAAATGGCGTGCTCGTGCAGGGTCGTATGTGGCGGTGGGGTTTAGTATTGGTACATTGCTAGCTTCCGTAGTGACGCTTTTGGTTATGCCGATTTGGGGTTGGCGGGGCGTTATGGTTGTTGGGGTGATTCCGGCTGCATTGGCAGTATGGTCGCGTTTTAAAATCAAAGAACCTGCTTTGTTTGAACGAAATCGCCAGCGAGAGAAGCGAACGTTTCCTTTAGTTTATTTATTTAACACAACAACTCGTACGAAGACTACCATCGGTCTTTGGTTTATGACCGCAGTTCAGAATTTTGGCTATTATGGCATTATGATATGGATGCCAACGGCTCTAGCTAAGTACCATCACTATAGTTTGGCTCATACAACGGAGTGGGAATTGTTCACGACGGCCGGTATGATTGGGGGCATTCTTTTGTTCGGGGTTCTTTGCGACAAAATTGGTCGCAAACCCATGTATATTACTTTGTTCCTTGCGACGGCTGTCATTATTCCTCTTTATTTCTCCATTTCGAACCCGAGTGTCGTGTTGTTTGGCGGCATCGTTCTCGGGGCTGTTGTCAACGGAGGTATGGGTGGATATGGCGCGATTTTATCAGAGCACTATCCCACTGCAGCAAGATCGACCGCTGAAAACTTTATTTTTGGCACGGGGCGCGGAATCGGGGGAGGATTGGGTCCGCTATTGATCGGATTGCTTGCTGTGCATATGTCCCTTTATGCGGCACTGGGTCTCTTGTTTATCGTCTATCCATTTGCGGCTTTGTTTACTTGGCTTCTGGTTCCAGAGACGAAGGGTAAAGAGTTACCAGTTTGAGCAAAGAATTCGATGCAAATGAATTTTGCTTGTAAATAATTGCCAAAATAAATAGACGAGCATTATGCAAAGTAATGTACGGGTTGAATTGTTGCGTTTGAAGGGGGGAGGGGTATACTCTCGTTTTCTTCAAACGCAATAAGAATTTCATATTGTGTGAACAGAAGTGGCATTCTTTAAATTTTATGCGAGGAGCGAGGAAATGGTCTTCGATTTGATTATTCAGAATGGGTCAATCGTTACTCCTCAATCTACGAGTAGGAATGACATTGGTATCATTGCTGGGAAAATTGCTGTTGTGGGTAATTTAGACGGTAGCGAAGCAAAGGAACGGTATAATGCAGCGGGGAAGTATGTGTTCTCAGGCTTTATTGATGAGCATGTGCATAGTCGCGACCCAGGGTTGACCCGCAAGGAGGATTTTACGCACTCCACGATGTCTGCAGCAGCTGGCGGTGTCACGACCATCTTGGAGATGCCAAATAGCATACCTCCTGTTAAGGATGCGGCTTCGTTTCACGCAAGAGCTCACGTGTTAGAGTCTAAAGCTTATGTTGATTTTGGTTTGTGGGGAATGGTATTGGGTGATTACAATCGAAAGGACTTGCCTGAGTTGGCTGAAGCGGGAGTCATCGGGTTTAAATTTTTCTGGGGCTATGCGCTAGACAAAAAGACGTTTGCGCTCATTTATAACTTTTCCGCGTCGGATGATGTCAGGATGCCACCAGACGAAGGAGAAATTTACGATGCATTTCAAGTCATCGGACAATTACACAAGCCGGTGGCTATTCATGCCGAGAATAGCCATGTTATTACTCGTTTGACGATTCACGAACTCGCAGCTGGCAATGTCGATTATGCATCATTTTTGCGTTCGCGCCCATCCTATTCAGAGGCCATGACGATCCAAAGTGGAATCTTTCTCGCGAAAGCTGCGGGTGTACATCTGCATATTGTGCATATATCCTCTGGCGAAGGTGTGGAACTGATTAAGGAAGCGAGAAGAAAAGGGTTGCCTATTACGGGCGAGACGTGTCCCCACTATCTTGTTTTATCTGACGAAGACTATCCGCGTGTTACCGGTAACATGAAGATCTATCCGCCTGTGCGGGAGAAACATCATCAAAATCAACTTTGGGAAGGAATTCAGTGTGGTGCGATTCAAACGATCGGCTCCGATCACGCGCCTCACGAGGAAAAAGAAAAAAAGGGGGATATTTGGTCTGTGCCAGCTGGTGCCTGCGGGGTTCAAACGCTAGTGCCATTGATGTTAAATGCGGCGGCCCAGGGTAGAGTTTCACTTAATCAAGTTGCTGCTCTATTGTCTGAAAATCCAGCACGAATTTGGGGCATGTATGGGCAAAAGGGCACATTGCTTGCGGGGGCAGATGCCGACATTACGATTGTCGATATGAATGTCAATCGGACATTGCGCAAAGAGGAGTTGTTTTCGAAGAATAAGATTAATCCGTTTGAGGGTATGAACGTTCAGGGGACACCAATCGCTGCTTTTGTGCGTGGGATTCAGATAATGGAGAATGGGAAGCTGATTTCGGGTCCAATCGGTCGATTGATAAAGCCATCAACAAGTTGTCAAGCGCAGTGGTGAATGCGATACGGTCGAGTGAATATCGGTATGCATTTTGCGAACAAGGGGAATAGAGGATGAGCGTAACGGTCGCAGATGCAATGGTGATTGGAGGACTCGCGCATTGCAGAGTCGTCGCAGGAGCAGAAGGGATGGAGCGGGAAATAGAGTACGTCACAGTGATGGAGGTGCCAGATGTAATTGACTGGTTGAACGGCAAAGATTTTCTACTCACTAGCTTATATGCGATTAAGGATGATATGCAGGCGCAGGCAGAGTTAGTAAAGCAACTGGTTGACAAAGGATGCGCTGCACTCGCCATTAAAACCCATCGGTTCTTTAACGAGATTCCAGAGTGCATTCTCGAAGCAGCTAATCTACTGAAATTTCCTATTATCGAAATAGATAAAGATGTGAGATACATTGATATTATTACTCCGTTAACGGGACTTATTCTAGACAAACAAACATTTGAACAGGCTCATATAGAAGATTTTTTTCATGTATTAACTGAAATGGCGATGGAGGGGCAAGAGTCAACTGCAATTATTGGAATGGTCGAAAAATTTATTCATAACTTGGTTACTTTAGAATCAGATGTTCCGGTGATCCAGGAAAATAACCGTTGGAACAGCGCCGTTGCGCCATTGACAGCAAGTCAGCGAACGGCATTGCTGAAGTCAAAGCGTTCCTTGGGAATGACTCGTGAATTAGATCAAGTAGTGTTGCCTTGCATTGTTGCACCGATTATTTTGAACGGTGAACTAGAAGGTTACTTGACATGTTGGCAGACGGTACGAACGTTTACTCAGATGGATCTGGCTGTTCTTGAGCGCGTAATTCCGCTTTTGGCGCTGCAAATCCTCGAGATAAAAACGAGAATTGAAGTAGAACAAAAATATAAGAATGACTTCATGTCTGGAATTCTCTTGGGTAATATTCCATCTGGAGAGGAAATAATTGAAAAATCACGCTTATATCACTGGGATTTAACCTTGGATTATGTAGTGTCACTTTTTGATACGGATCACTTTGCACGCTTAATCGAAAACCAGTTGCGTGATGAAGTGTCTATTCAGGGTTTTAAACAAAGATGGTTGCGGAATGTTGAGAGACTGGCTAAAGCTGAATTTCAGAGGGCCATTGTTATTCTATGGAATGATAAGTTTGTCGTGTTATGTCCATATGATAGTCGCGAGGATACAGCAAAAGTAATTGATAGAGTTAAAGTTATGATCGAAGGAATACAAAAGAAATTACTGAGAGAGATCCCCGGTGTCACCTTTACAGTGGGAATATCGAGGCCCTATCCGGGTGTCAGTGGTTTGCGCGAAGGATATGCGGAGGCAACCAAGGCAATTCAACTAGGGCGTCCTGTATACGGGCGTAACACATGCATTTATTTTGGTGAATTGGGTGTGTATCGTTTTCTCTCACAGGTAAAGGACGATGTGGATTTGAAATCGTTCTATGACGAGACTGTTGGTCAGTTATTGGCATACGATCTGACACATGATACGCATTTAACGGAGAGTTTGGTCGCTTATTTTAACAAGAATTTCAATGTGGTTGATGCAGCGAAGGATCTTTTTGTCCATCCCAATACACTCAAATATAGGCTGCAGAGGATCGAGGAAATTACAGGTTGCTATTTACATGAGGCGGAGGGAAGGTTAAAACTTCATTTGGGGCTAAAAATACGGAAAATATTAGACTAAGTGATTAGGTTTTTGAGGTGGCTTGTTTAACCGGACAATATTTTCCCGATTATTTTAGCGAATTAGATATATCTATAATCTGCTGTATTCACTACACTATGTACAAAAATAAATGATCCATGTGCGGGAGGACCTCCAATGGCGAAAACCAGTTATCGAGATGATCACGCGTTTTCCATCCATTTTTTCCTGGAAGTGTTTTCGCGTTTCGGATACGGTGCAAACGGGATCACTCGACTAGCGTACACAGAACCTGAAAAAATGGCGAAAACTCAATTTGTGAAGTTGTGTGAGAATGAAGGTATGAATGTTCGGTTAGATGCTGCTGGGAATGTCATTGCTAGGCGTTCCGGGGTAGGAGAAGAGAAATGTGCAGTTGCTTGTGGATCGCATTTGGATTCTGTGATTAACGCCGGGAGTTACGATGGTGTGTTGGGCGTACTAGCGGGTTTAGAAGTGGTGCGAATGCTTAACAGAAGAAATATTCAAACTAGATATCCCATTGAACTCATTGCGTTTACGTGTGAAGAGTCTAGTAGATTTGGTGTTTCGACTGTTGGAAGTAAGGCGATGGTAGGATTGTTAGACATGGATGTTCTTGCTCATGTTAAGGATAAAGCAGGCATGTCTTTTGAGGAAGCAGTTCGACTGCAAGGACTTGATTTTGCTCGTTTGCCGCAGGCACGCCGGAGTCCAGATGAACTAAAGGTGTTCATTGAACTTCATATTGAGCAAGGGCCCGTGCTCGAACAAAACAAAAAGCAGATTGGCGTGGTCAGCTCAATTGCGGCCCCCACACGATTTCGTTTAAATATTGCCGGAGAAGCTGGTCATTCTGGAACGACAACGATGGAGTTACGCAAAGATGCTTTGGTTGGTGCGGCTGAGATCATCCTTGCTGTAGAAAAACTGACAACCCAGGAGCATCATTCTTTTTCTGTAGGGACAGTTGGATCACTTCATGTGCTTCCTAATTCTACTAATACAATTCCCGGGAAGGTGGAAATGATCTATGAATTTAGAAGCAACGATCGTGAAAGCAAATATCATTTGAACCGAAGTTTGATTGAGCAAATTAAGGATATCTCGGAACGTAGAGGATTAACTGTCGAAAGTCAACTGTTGAGTGATGAATCACCTGTTGAATTGAACCCGTTCGTACGAAATGTGATTAAAGAGTCGTGTGAAGTACGTGGCAAATCATTTTTAGAAATGGCGAGCGGAGCGGGTCATGATGCCATGAATATGGCACAACTTTGCCCGACAGGTATGATTTTTGTTCCATCGGTTCGAGGGGTAAGTCATCATCCTGGTGAATTCACCGAACCATTTGATGTGGAGGCAGGGGTGGATATTTTGTACGAAACGATGCTTCGTTTAGCCGAACCGATATGTTAATCGTTATTTTAGAGGGAAGGATGCAATGAAATGAAGTTATTGCAAGGTACGGTTTTGTCAAATACATGGGTGAGTCCGCGCTATAAGCATATGTCAATTCATGCCCCGGAAATTGTCGAGGAGTGCAAAGCTGGACAGTTTTTTCATCTGAAATGCTCGGATAGTTTTTCCCCGTTGCTTAGGCGCCCGATGAGCATCTATAAAATAGTAAAAAAAGAGGGTGAAATACACTTTTTGTATTTGATAAAAGGTGAGGGGACGAAGTGTTTGGCGAATATGCATCAAGGAGACCAATTGAATATGTTTGGGCCTCTTGGAAATGGATTTACTTTGCAAACGGAGTGGCATTCTCTCTTGATCGTCGCCCGCGGTGTGGGGTTGGCGACAATGGCACCTTTAATCGATATGGCGACGAAACAGGGTATTGCGACTTACGCAATTCTCAGCGCAAGGACAAAGGGGGACATTCTGTCTGCGGACTACATGAAAGAGTGTGGCGCTGAGGTGGTTTCATTAACGGATGAAGATCGTGACAGCGATGTGGAGCATGTGAGGAAAATGGTTGAAAATGTAATCGATAGCAAGTCCATTGATGCGTTGTTTACATGTGGATCAAAACGTTTGACGAATATGCTCAAAGGGATATCCTTACAGCGGAAAATACCAGGCCAGGTTGCAATGGAAGAAAACATGGGTTGTGGTTCGGGAATGTGTTTTTGCTGTGTTAAGCCATTCAATCGGGGTGGCGAGATTGTCAATTTGCGCGTGTGTTCAGAAGGACCCGTATTTCAGTTGGAAGAGGTGATGGAACTGTGAATGAGGTTGACATGAAGGTCTCGATTGGGGGAGTTTCAATGAAAAACCCTGTTATGCCAGCTTCGGGTACGTTTGCTGAAGAAACGGCGCAGATTTTTGATCTGAGTGTACTTGGTGCGCTCGTTACGAAGAGTGTGACGAAATATCCACGGATGGGCAATCGTGGACCACGAATCGCAGAGACGATTGCTGGTATGATCAATGCGGTTGGTATTCAGAGTAAAGGATCTCAGGTAATTCGGGAAACGTCCATTCCTTTTTATCAACAATTTAACAGTCCGTTAATTGTTAGTATTTCTGCCGATACAGCTGACGAATTTGTCGACTTGGCACAGGAACTGTCCGTGCCTGGAGTTGCTGCACTTGAAATCAATATCTCTTGTCCCAATCTAGAGGATGATGGACGGTCATATGCGATGGATCCAACGCAGACCTATCGTGTGGTTGATTACATTCGAAAAAGTACACAACTTCCGTTGTACGCGAAGTTAACGCCTAATACGAATGCAATCACTGAAGTCGCAGTTGCAGCTGAGGCAGCTGGAGCCGATGCGGTGGTGGTGGCAAATACGATGCTTTCAATGGTCATTGATGTTGAGACGAGAAAGCCGAAAGTTGGGAATATCATGGGGGGACTTTCTGGACCTTGCACGAAACCAGTGATTTTACGGATGGTATATCAAGTATATAAAAAAGTGGGTATTCCGATCATTGGGTGCGGAGGAATTTGTAGTGCAGAAGATGCCATCGAGTATATGATTGCTGGAGCATCCGCAGTTCAAGTTGGAACCTATAATTTTGTTAACCCGATCGGGATGGTCGATATTATTCAAGGTATGAAGGAATACGCGGTTCGTCATAGGATATCTTCGTTGAGTGATTTGGTCGGGTCGGTATGCGTCGATGAACAAACACGTATCGACAAGGCAGCCGCATATTAGTGAACCCACTGAACAAAAGATTACTGGGGCTGATTGGCCAGATCGTGATATAGGGAAAAATTCCTTCTATCGCGATCCCGAGGAGTTAGAATTGGACATTATGGGAATCTATCTTGAAACACACAGGGTGGAGTTTGACAACTCGGCCGATATCGAACTCCACTAAAGCATTACCGTCTTCAGTAATCGCGCGAATAATACCATATTCCCCCCGGAACGCCACTTTTTCAATCCCTTCTTCATAAATATCATCTATTATCTCGACTCTATCACCGATTTCTATAAACATTGCTTTCCCCTCCTCGCGCGTGAATGCCAAAGAATAATGGGAACTCCTCTGCAAATTCGTATGGATCATTCTGTACAAAGGATAGTATGCGATTTTGTTGCGTTTCATCGAGAAAAATAAATTGGTCTGTTAGTAATCGTTCACAACGAGTCAAAAAATTGTGCGTCCATGATCGAGGAGATTCCATATAAAGCAAGATCTCGTGTAGAGAAAATTGGCTAATTAAATTTTTTTTATACGCTTCAACGAAAACAGCTTCGCTTAGATCTAAGGGTGTAAATATTTGAACTCCATTTTGTTCTAGCTTCTGACGACCTGGCGTGCCGCGAACTGCGACAGTTAGTGTTTCTTTTAATGAAACACCGATTCCTTCAAGTGTGGGTAACCAGTAGCGTGTGTAGCTTGCTGCAGTATTAATAATATCGGAAACATGTAACACATTTACATCATTCCATTTGTTATCCGTTAGATTGCCATGGTTATCTAAACTCCAGTAATCACCGTTTTTTAAAATAAACAGGTGAGGAATTCCCATTACTTTTGCAAAAGGAATAGAAAAAAACCAGTCTCTACGTTCACCACCAGAAATAGCTGAAGGCATCGATCGAGTTGAGGATTGATAAAATTGGACTAGTAGAGAGATGGTCTCCATGTAATTCTTGTCGCAATCCAGGTGGCCGATCATGATTTGTGATATTTTCATGGCCTTTTCTCTTCTATCCAAAGCAGACGAGAGAATGTCGGTGATTTGGGGCAATGCCTGAGAGGCGATATGAGGACCAATCATTTTTTCGACATTGATATAATATGGTCCAGGAATACAGGAGGTGTACCAATAAGGCATGTCTGTTTCATTCTTTCTGACTCGAATAGCACCCGTTTGCACCAAGCGTTCTAATAGACGATCCTGCATGTTGATAGTCATAGGCACAACCTCCGCATAGACTCATGAAATATGTCAATTAAAAGTATATCAAATTATTAGAATAAAAGTTACTAGAAAAATAAAACTGCTCCTCAGATTCTCAGTGCGAAACGGATTCCCGAGATCGTGGATTTTAGTATTCACGTTTGATGAATACGCTGGTCATAATAATAGGCTATCTTGTCAATCTTCGCATCTAGTTAGATACACATAGTGGAAAATTTGAATATAGATAGGTAAATCGTCCTTGTATAATGGAGCAGTAGCTAAGTAATGTAACTTTCATGAAAAGAACTTAACATGGAATTATGGTAATCTTATTATCAAGCACTGGAGTTAACTGGTTGTTTAATATTTTAGGGCATGAAGTGAAAGTCTTATTTCAAGTGAGATAATTCATTCGCCATCTAGGTATGGAGAGTATTAAAGTTATGCTTGAGGAGCTAGATAGTGCAAGACCTGTCATATAGGTGGTTGTCGATGAAACAAGCAACTCATGCCTCTAAACGAAGGACGGAGAAGTACGCCCGCTGAGGTGCAATCACTAATCAAATAGAGGGAGATGGATTTGATGTTTGAGTTCATTTTCGGAAAACGGATTAATGATCATTATAAAGTAAAGAAACACCGAAATGGTACTTTAACACTACATCATTCGCCTAAACACTTCTTTTATTATTTGTCTAAAGAGGAGTTTTTTGACGTTAGATTAGAAACTTATCATCAAATAGCATCACTTCAGGACTTTCGAAATATAAAGAAAGTTGTTGGGGCGAGTGTCATCATTGATTATTCGTTAGATGGATTTAAAGTAGAAAACAGAGAGATACGTATAAAAGATATAATGAACTTCTCGAAAAATTGGCTTGGGAATGCCCACAATTGGTATTGCAGTCGTGTTTCTAAGTTATTTCAGCATATATGTAAAAATAACGTCTTTGTTGGAAGTATGGATTGGGAGCTATTTAAAAGTAAGTACAAGGTGATTCACTAAAAGAGCCTGTTCAAAAAGGGTTGAGGTAAGATGCGAGCAGGGGTTTGGTGAAGTCTGGACATGCGCGCGGAGTGTACGATAGGTGGTACATGAGCACGCATGTCCAGCACAAGCCGAAGCCCTGCGCTGCAGAGTTCTCGACCCTTTTTGAACAACCTCTAAAATTATTTTGAAGTTCCTGCGTCAGAGATCGCCACATCTATACTATCTGTTTGATCATTCGTTTGATGTTTAGGCTGACGCCGAATGAAGGCAATGCTCCGTAATGCTACGGAGCATTGCCTTCATGAGTTCTACTTCAATATTGTTTCATAATCCCCAAGATCTGTCCACCACCTGCTTTGAAGACGCAGGAGCAGATTCCAATACTGATCTGTTCTAACCCATTTTTTGTTGTGTTCCATCCAAGACATGACGTTCACTTTCATTTTTTTCTTTGATTCAAGTCTTGAACTTCTTTACATTTGCTATGGAGAGTACGGTGTAATTCAATACATACAGCGTTTAACTGCGGATATCCATCGTACTTATATCCGTATGTAAAATGTGGATATAAGCATATTTTGAGGGATGAACAACCGCTGTCCATGGCGAGAGATTATGCAGCAACGTATGATGAATTATTCCTAAGGATAGGAGGTAGGTATTATGCACAACTGTATTTCCTTGACTTTTAAGGAGAAGGCAAAGCAGTTGGTGGGTCATCGCGTGAAGGTGGTCACAACCAATGGGACGTTCAATGGTCGCCTCTATGCGGTTGAAGCTAATTACCTCACGCTGCGCATACTTGTGTATAAGCGGTACATCAAGACGTTTATTCGACTTGATGAGATTGTTGCACTGCGTCGGGAGTAATTCGTGGAATTTACTAGCATATAGTTGGAATAGTATGGCTCCTCTGGAGAACCGGAGGGGCAGTCTTTTCTTTTAAGCCACTTCCTGTCTTGATTGAGTTGTCCTATCTGTCTGATCGTTCGTTGCTAAGGGGATATCATCAAGGGACCTGCTTGGGAAAGTGTATGAGCATGTTCACAACCGTGTTTTTCTTTTACTTGCATAATTGATCTGATAAGATCTGCTGACCTGGATTCTTCTTTCTTACAGAGTAGTGCATAAAGCAGTTGATTTGCTATATCTAGATTCTCCTCCAATGGCTCATTTGGGGTACCGTGACTACACATAGTGAAGATAAACGAATGGAGGCAATTCAGTGTATTCAATTCGTCATGTGTCATAAGGTCACCTCTGTATATTCAATTTTATTCTCTCGCATTTATCAAATAGTCTATCACAATATATGCACTCTGTATATTTCAAATAATCATATTATATGCGCGATATCATTCTCTTGTTTTATTTTCGATTTGGTTCTCTTAAATATCCTTAAATATTCTTAATAATTCTATCAAATCGTTAGCTGGGATTTTTCCATAGAGTTCCCTTTTACCCGATTTGTGTGGGTGCTTCTTATTGCAGAACGGCGATAGCGCATAAATCTCAAACTGTAGGCACAATATACGCTCCGTCTGGCAGAGGCGATACGTAGACGCAAACACGAGGGATTTCGGGCACTTGCTGAACTTTGAAAATACGACAGCATAAAAAGCTCGTTTTTCAAGAATAGGTTGTATTTTATACACTTCAAACGGCTATCTCGATCCAAAACATGTGTTTGATTTTTTGATTTATCGGGATATAATAAAGGGAACATATGTTTGTTGGGAGTGGTGCAATATGAGACCGCTGGGACAGTTGCGAAGGTATTTAATGCTGCGATTACTGCACGAAAACATCATGCAGCTAGGAAAATACACTGCTCAGGAATTGGACGAGAATCACATTGAAATCCTGCACATTGATCAGACTGCAAAGGATTTTCGAATTCAATATCGCGTAAATAACAAAGAATCCCAAGCAATCTTTATGCGCGTCATGCTGTACTCGGACATAAAAGCAATTCTCCAAACGCTTGATGAGACAGTTGAGATTCCTTCATGATCCAACTTGTATATGGTTTAGTCGATATGCAATCTTTCTACGCCTCTTGTGAAGTAGCTACACGTTCTGAGTTTTCTCGAGGTCGCTTACAACACGATGATACAATTGATCCATCGCTTGTCGTCGCAGGCGATCCAGAACATCGTCGAGGCATCATCCTGGCCGCTACACCAGTTGCCAAAGCAAAAGGAATTACCACCGCGATGACGCTTGGAGAAGCGCTGCGGTTGGATCGAGGGTTGATCGTTGTAAAACCGCGTATGGAATTGTATCTAGACATCAGCGTGAGAATTCAGCAAACGATTCAGCAGCATTTCCCTTTACATGAGCAATTCTCAGTCGACGAGGCGTTTTTTGCATTTTCTTATCCAACAGGACTTTTTCGTGATCCAATTATAGTATCACAAGCCTTAAAGGACGCCATTTGGGACCAGTATCGAATTCGCTGCCGCATCGGTCTTGGTCCGAACAAATGGGTTGCCAAGATGGCCAACAAAGCCGCAAAGAAAGCAGCTAACGGCGTCATATGGTGGCGTGAAGAACAAGTACAACAGGAACTGGATGGCATCCCCATCTCGGGGATGTGGGGTGTCAAAAGACGTGGAGAGATTTTAACACGAGTATTCGGCTGTAAAACGATTGGTGATGTAGCAAACATTTCAGGAGCACGTTTGAAGCAATACTTCGGTAACGCATGGGGTGAAATCCTATATCGCTGGAGCCACGGTATTGATTTGTCGCCTATCGATCCATACTCCTATGAAGCGCCAAATAAAGGTTACTCACACAAGACGACGCTTGCACGAGACTTTGAGGAGCGGAGTGAAGTGGCTGTTGTACTGTTAGAACTACTCGATGAGGTGTGTGAACGCGTACGACACAGTGGACAAAAAGGACGACGGATCAGTGTAGGGATCACCTACGCAGGATTTGATGGTGGATTTCACAAAGCAAAGACCCTTGGCGAGTATACGGATGATGCAAAGTTGCTCTATCCTGTTTGTTTATCCCTGTTTGATTGCTTTTGGAACGGGGAACCAGTACGTGCAATTGCTGTCGGTCTCAATGATCTGATTGCGCGAACCGAGATGATCCAGCTCTCCTTGTTCGAGGACACAATCAAACAGAATCGACTGAACCAGGTTATCGACCATTTGCATGCGCGTTTCGGTGAGATGAGTCTATATAGGGCTTCGAGTTTACTGCCAGCTGGACAAAGGGAAACCAGAAGTGGGAAAATTGGCGGTCATACGATGGGATGATAAAAACGAGAAAATCATTAGACGGAAACTTATTTGCTTCGATGCGCATCGTTTTGCCTGAACATCGAGAAAAAATGCGAGAGGTGAAATCAGACATGGAAAAACAGCGGATATCTACGAAATAGACGAAACAAAGTACATTGAGATGCAAGAAACACTAGCAGCAGCACTAGAGTATAGATTACCTATTGAAATTAAGATTCGGAGAGATGCTGATACATATGTGATGTTTTACGGAATTCCTCATAATAGAGGTTGTTCAAAAAGGGTCGAGAACTCTGCGGCGCAGGGCTTCGGCTTGTGCTGGACATGCGTGCTCATGTACCACCTATCGTACACTCCGCGCACATGTCCAGACTTCACCAAACCCCTGCTTGCATCTTACCTCAACCCTTTTTGAACAGGCTCTAATAGAGACAATCGAGTATTTATTGAAGATCGCGAAGTATCCTTGCAAAACGTAGTGGATGTTCGAAACGCAGCTCAATAATGGATGATCCTCTCCCAACTTTAGTCGTCGGGAGAGGATCATCCACAATTTCCTTTAAAATAGCGCTGAACCCAGGCCCTCGGTTTTTTGATATGTGCAAAGAATCAGAACGACGAATAAGCGAGTGTTCTTGAAGCAGATAGTTGGAATTACGAATCAAGGCGATATTATCAGTAATCATGCTTAGTATACCGTGTATTTGATCCAACACTACAACAAGCAAGACCGCGAATTTGAACACCTTTTTTTAAAAGTGTCCAGTCTATGGGTACCAGTGTAATTCCAAGGTCTTTTCTTTTCTCAATATGCTAGAATACAGACAAGGTTAGCACTCGTGTGCTTCCGACAAACAATAGGTTTGGCAACTTCATCCCCCGTGAGTCGTGGGGCACAGCGGCATTTGTTAGGATACTAACGAATGGGGGGTGAGGCCAGTGCTAAAGGTTCGTGTACGGCTTTGTCTGATCCATTGGTTTCCCGTACTTACGGTCGAAATCGTTCGATCCATGAAAAGCAAATAGCCGCCCTCGCCAAGGTAACGGCTATTATGTCGCGTAACTCTCTTACTGCCTAACGGATGTTGCATGCCTGCCCCGCCCATGTCAGTTCGTAGCTGATGTGGGCTTTTTATTACTGTGTACTTGATATCTTTATTTTATACACTTCAAACTGCTATATCAACACGAAACATACGTTTGGATTTTTGTTCCATCGGAATATACTAAAGGAAACATATGTTTGTTAGGAGTGGCTGCAAGATGAGACCGCTGGGACATTTGCGAAGGTATTTAATGCTGCGATTATTGCACGAGAACATCGTCCAGTTGGGGAAACACACTGCTTAGGAATTGAAAGAGAATCACATTTCGCGGAATCATTTTGAGGTATATCCATTTACAACCACGTCTAGTTTGCCTGTTTCGGGATCAATCACGAGTCCGTGAACGCAAAGCGATTTAGGCAGTAATGGGTGGGTGCGAATGATTCGAACACTTTCGCGTACGCTGTCTGGAATGGAGTCAATTCGTTGCAACCAGGCGTTCAAGTTAACACCAACGCGTTCTACCGTATCAATAGTATCGCGAGAAATTCCGCTACTGATCATTTTTCCGATTGTTTCATCAGGATTGATGCTGCTCATTCCACATCCGTGATGACCTATAACGCAAATTT
Organism: Bacillota bacterium; assembly: GCA_021821085.1. Taxonomy (GTDB): domain Bacteria; phylum Bacillota; class Bacilli; order Alicyclobacillales; family SLC66; genus Sulfoacidibacillus. Next base: position 18,328 of record JAKACV010000023.1, read on the forward strand.
CGTCAGCGCCGAGATCGTAGACAGCGACAAGAATACTGCGCATAATACTACCAAACGGGTGCGAAACAACGGCCCCAGCATTTTTGATGAACTTGGCATCGCCGTTTTTCAGGTTCATTGCACGGGGCAACAAGTCACTGAGTCGTGTATCCATACATGACAAAATCACAAGTTTCTTGTCAGGGAATTTGGACGTTTGGTATGGTACATATTCACGATTTTCGACAAATTGTTGATTGAACACAAGAATTTCATCTAGACGATTCATTGCAGGCACACTCCTAAGAAAGTTGGCTAAATCAAGCTTATTATATCATTCCAGATTTGATGTTAGTGATATCAAATTATATAATCACGATATAAAGCTGATCAAATCAGTCATGATTGTATAGGAGGTTAATTTTGTGCTAGCTTCCTTGCTCATTTTCTTTCGAGAATCATTAGAGGCCTCCATGATTTGTTCCATTATGCTGGCTTATTTGAATCAAATCGGTCGGCGTGATCGGTTTAAGGACGTTTGGATTGGGATCGTAGCTGCGGTGGCGGTGGCTATCGTTGGCGGAATCGTGGTGTTTTCAACACTCCGTCATTATGATGGTTCGGATCTCCAGACTAAAATTGAAGGAATCACATACTTCATCGCATGTGGTATTTTAACTTATATGACTTTTTGGATGAAGAAACAAGGGAAAAATCTCAAAAAAGAGCTATATAACAAAATGGACACAGCGATGAATACAGGGTCCATTGTATCGATCACTCTCATTGCATTTATCACAGTAGGACGTGAAGGACTAGAAACGGTTGTATTTATGATTGCGATTGCCTTTCATACAAATCCAATTATGCTTACCATTGGAGCTGCAATGGGTGTGCTTGCGGGACTGATTTTGAGCTACGTGATTTATATTCTTGGTAAACGTATTAACTTAAAACACTTTTTTGATGTGATGGGAACTTTGCTTGTGTTCTTTGCTGCAGGTCTATTGGCAGATGGAATAGAGAATTTTCAACAACTGGGTTGGTTGCCAGGGGAACGTGCAGTATGGAATACCACGTCACTGCTCAGCGAGAATAGTACATTTGGGGACATTCTTCATTCTTTTTTCGGATATGCAGATGGCCCAACGGCGTTACAACTGGTGTTCTACGCAGGATATTTAACTATTGTGATTTGGTCCTTTTGGAGGGTAGGAACCAATAAAGACCATCAGCAAATATCGCCGAATTGAACTTGAAGTTTTCGCGAATGAATCCATTTTCAGGAATCCGCGCGGGTAAAGTGATGTTTTTTTGAAAGTGTCACTTTACCCGCGTGGATCATCCATGATGGGTACGATCGGAGAGTACGGAGCGGGTATCGTATCCAAATAAGAAACCGCCAACATCTGCAACAACAGATACTAAGGTGATGAAGTCTAGATTGATCGCTTTAGATTCGATTTGATTCTTCGTGCAGATTCTCCCCTTTTATAAAATATTCCACTTATAGAGCCTGTTCAAAAAGGGTTGAGGTAAGATGCAAGCAGGGGTTTGGTGAAGTCTGGACATGCGCGCGGAGTGTACGATAGGTGGTACATGAGCACGCATGTCCAGCACAAGCCGAAGCCCTGCGCCGCAGAGTTCTCGACCCTTTTTGAACAACCTCTTATAAGGCATGAAAAAATTTGGCATCTCGCTTGAATGCGCTTTATGATGTAAAATACAAATAGATCATTTGGGTGAACGGATATACTCATCATGTGGAATTTCCATGTGCAGTGAGATAACTTTTGTGTGGCTTTGTCTCGCTTGTGCTCCATAAGTTAAGTAAGGAAGATTGCCGTTGATTCGCGATAGGATTCGAAGCAATTTTCCTTCGTATGGAAACGTTACTCAGGGAGTATTGTTTTTAGCATCGAAAGGTGGAGTTGTGAATTACATGCACAAGTGGTTGTTTGAATTAACTGAGGATTTACCTGAAGATGTGTTTGTTCGGGTTGTAAACGCGAACGGTGATGAGATCTGCGCTACGGAGTCGACTGCGCAATCTCCCTTGCATAGTCAAGATATCATAGTACGAGTATTGAGTGAACGAAGCTGGATTGTCGATGAGTGGAAAACACAGCAGCGGTCTTACAGAGAAATGGCTTTGCCGCTTTTCTCATCCAGTGGTGAGTTTGAAGGAGTACTTTTCATATCTATACCAAAAAATTATAAAAAAGAATTACAACGCTTAAGACATGATCATGAAGTTTTTCATTGGATTTTGGAAATTTCCCGGTATGTGTTATTTGAATCGCGCTCCGAGGAGTTATGGAGCCAATTTCGCGATTTGTTCCTGCAACTATTTCAAGTACAGGGAGGAGGATTTCTTCGTATTGCTAATTCTCGAGTGCAGGACTTTGAATGGTTTGGTCGATTCCAGGTACCAGATGAATTAAGAACGGAAATGACTTTTGCCGCAATGACGATTATCGAGAATGGCGGCAAGTTGAAATCTATTTATTTCGAACACGAGGAGAAGGTATATCACGTCATTCGCTATGATTGGGTTCGTAATTGTGATAACTGGGATGTGCTGTATCTCTTTCACGATCCGATAGACGATGAAGAGGCAACCTTGTTTTTATCTTTAATGAATTTCTATCACTTGGCCGTTCAAGTAGTAGAACAACGCGAGATGTTACAACGAAAAACGAATGAGGATCCTTTAACGGGAGTGTGGAATCGCAGAGCATTAGAATCTCATATGGAGACATACTATGCATTGCGTCATCCATCGCCTGCCATCTTTGTTTTATTTGATTTAGATCACTTTAAACAGTTGAACGATACGCAGGGACACCAGACAGGAGATATTGCACTTCAAGAGGTTGCGAGGTATTTTCGCACATGTATTCGTAAGGGAGACTGGATTGCGCGGATTGGTGGCGACGAATGGGTTTTAGTTTTGCATGAAGTGGAGCCACAATTGCGGTTTCCGCAGCAAGTACGGGAGTGGATGGAGAGTGGACCGTTTGTAGCGCATGGTCTCGGGATAACTGGAGGCTACGTGGAGATTCCTCAGGAAGCTGTCTCTTATCAAGATGCGTACCGATTAGCGGATCACCGTCTCTACGAAGGAAAGAGAGGTGGAAGAAACCGCGTGGTTGGACCGAATACGATCGTACTGTTAACACCGTGAAGATGTTATATATCTGTTCAATTTGTAGCTTCATTGTCGCATGACATAGATGGATATTCAGTAATAAACTCATGAGATAAGTGAAGCTAGACATTCTTTTGGGAGTCAAACCATCCGGCTTCATGAAGTGCAAGATCGTCTTTATTTTTAACACAAATCAAATGTTCATCAGATGGTCGCCCCTGTAGCGATTACTTCTTCACTTTCATCAACGTACAAGATCGTAGGCGATGGGTGTTTCCATCACACGTTTGATCGTTTGAATGTCCTGCATTTGGCCAAGAGTCCACATCAGTTTTGGCACGATTGCTTCTGTGTTCATATCATAAGAGAGAATAATATTTGGGTTTTGTGCCACTCTTCTCCCTACCTCATATAAACTGAGATCCTCTCCTTCTTGCAGACACTGCGTTGTGATCACGATTGCCATCCCGGCGTTCGCGAGTGCTTCAATTTTGGGGAGTAGATTGCGCCGTAGCGAAGGGACACCGCCGTTGCCGAAACTTTCAATGATGATTCCACGATACAGTGTTCGCAAATGGTCGAAAATTTCCGGTTTGGCACCAGGGTATAATTTTAATAGGAAGATATCTGTGTTTAGTTCTGTATGGACTTGTAAAATTTTTGTGGTGGGTTTAGGTGGGAGCCATTGATAAGAAAATTGATAACCGTCCCACTGTGCCACATGGGGATAATTGATACTTTCAAACGCATCAAAGCTTTTTGTACGCATTTTCACAGCGCGAGTCCCCGCAATCACACGGCTGTTAAAAACGACATATACACCGCCCACATTTTCGCAAGCAAAATGCAGTGCATCAATCAAGTTTGTACGAGCATCTGTCTTATGTTCGTAGATGGGGACTTGAGATCCGGTTAAAACAACTGGCTTAGTTAGGTGTTGTAACATATAGGATAGAGCTGCCGCAGTATAAGCCATCGTATCCGTTCCATGCGTGATGACAAAGCCATCGAACGCATCGATGTTTTCTGCAACACATAAAGCGATTTGAGCCCAATGTTCTGGCTGCATGTTGGTGCTATCAAGATTCAGCAATTGTAAATAGTCGACCATGTAGCTATTTTGACTGTCATTTTCGATATAAGTGGCAAGTTGTTCCGGCGAAAGTCCTGGGGTTAAGCCGAATTGTCCCTGGACAGAGGCGATGGTACCACCTGTCGCAATGAGAAGAATGCGTTTCATATATTTACTCCCATCTAAGTTGGTTTGCTCTCGGATTTTCACTCGTATTGTACTATAGAATAGGAAGAGATGTTCAAATGGTGAGGAAACGGTGAGGAAGGCGATCTTAGATCTGGGTTTGAACCGGGTGTTTTCGATAAGGAAAAAGCAGATTGTGCAGATTACCGATTCGATTTGGGCTATTTTTTTAGATATAAAGAGTAAATCTACGAACAAAAATAGAAGTACTAGCGTCGAATAGAGTAGGTGAACCACTACCCAAGAAAGTGAGGATTGAAGATGAAGGACCAAGACGCGTATCGATTTATGCATCGTATGTTTTTTCTCCTGAGTGTACTCCTCGCCGTTTTTGCGGTAGGAAGAACATAGAGAAGTAAAGAGAATTGCGAAGTATAGGTGATAAAAATAGCGGATAGACTCAGTCTGTCCGCTATTTTCTATGGTAGGATGAATGAGATACTGAGATGGATGGGGTGAACGTAGTGAGTGTAATGCCTGCAGATGAGCTTGAGATCATGCGCGATCAATTAGTACAGCATCCGATGTATCAATTGATCCATACGATGGATGAATTGCGCAGTTATATGCAGTTTCACGTGTTTGCGGTATGGGATTTTATGAGCTTATTGAAACGCTTACAGAAAGATGTCACCTGTGTGGAAATACCCTGGATCCCCTCTTCAAATGCTACGTATGCTCGGTTTTTGAATGAAATTGTCTTAGGTGAGGAATCCGATGAGGATGGACTTGGTGGCTTTAGCAGTCATTTTGAGCTTTATTTGAGCGCGATGCAAGAGTGTGGTGCAAACACGAAACCAATTATCCGCTTTTTAGGCGATTTGCACAACGGCATCGCACCTATGATCGCGCTACAACGGGCAGAGGTCCCTGACTTTGTCTACCGTTTTGTGGCACACACGTTAGAAGTGGCTGAACGGGGGAAAACGCATGAAGTTTGTGCAGCGTTTTTTTACGGAAGGGAAGATATTATTCCTGATATGTTCCAGAAAATGGTTGACGAATTGAGTAGACAAACAGACATCTCTCGTTTTTTGTACTATTTGCGTCGTCATATTGAAGTAGACAGTGATCAACATGGTCCTTTAGCAAAACAGTTGCTAGCCGACTTATGTGGAGAGGATCCAAAGAAACTTGAGGATGCACATCAAGCGGCTGCACGCGCACTGAAGGCGAGGGTGGAGCTATGGGATGGCGTCGTGGAAAACTTGTCGCTAGCTAGATGAAATTTCCTGTTTGATTTGCGATAATAAGGATAAGGATGAGGTAGAGAAGAAAGAGGAGCGAATACGGTATGGATGAACAGGCGAAAAAAACGGCACTTCGCGGGATTACGTATGGTTTATATGTCATTGGTACAAAAGTAGGGGATAACGTACATGCGTTTACAGGTAATTGGGTGACGCAGACATCCTTTACGCCTCCCTTGGTGGCAATTGGCGTGAAGAAAGACACCACATCATGCGAAGGGATTCGCGAGAGTGGTGTTTTCTCCGTTAATGTTCTGGAGACTGGTCAAAAGGATTTAGCCTTTTCCTTTTTTAAGCCGGTTTCACGGGTAGGCAACAAATTTGGCGATGTGGAGTTCTATACGTCAACAACGGGAAGTCCAATACTCAAGGCTGCCTTATCATGGTTTGAATGCAAAGTTGTCGATATCATCGAGCGCGGTGATCATATCCTCTATATGGGAGAAGTGGTTGACGCTGGCATACATAAATCAGGGGATCCATTGACACTTAAAGAGACGGGACTTTTCTATGGCGGGTAAGAGCGAGAGACTCATTTGGTCAGTTGGGGCAGGGGGAGCGACTGTGGGGGATTTTCACCAAGAGTTGACGAAGTATGCAGAAATTACGGTGCGAGTGGGACTTAACTTGCAAAAAGGTCAAACGCTTTTCATCACAGCACCACTTGAAGCTGTGGAGTATGTGCGTGTGGTAACTCGTGAGGCGTATGTTGTTGGGGCGAAACATGTACATGTTGAATGGCATGATGAGCAACTCGATTTACTGAAATATCTGCATGCGCCAGAAGAGGCATTCTCGGAGTTTCCTAAGTGGAGAGTGCAACAAGGGGAGCAATTGGTCGAGGCTGGTGCGGCGCTCTTGTCGATCTATGCGAGTGACCCGGACCTGTTGCAAGCGGCCGACCCCAAACGTGTGGCCACAGACCAAAAAACGCGGTTAACTGCAATGGCGAAAATGCGTGAAGCGATCCAGAACATGCGGATTAGTTGGTTGATCGTGTCCATTCCCACAAAGGCTTGGGCAGCAAAAATTTTCCCGCAGTTAACAGAGAAACAACAGATTGATAAGTTATGGGAGTATATTTTTAAAACAACACGTGTCGATCTTGACGACCCTGTTGCAGAATGGAAAAAACACATTGTCGAATTACAAAAACGAGCTGCATTTTTGAATGAGCATAACTTTAGGAAATTGCATTATCAGGCGCCAGGGACTGACTTGACGATTGAATTTCCAGAAGGGCATATCTGGATCAGCGCAGAATCAACAAATGCACAAGGTACGATGTTTGTACCGAATATGCCGACCGAAGAAGTATTTACGTTACCAAAGCGAGATGGAGTTAACGGTGTTGTGACCAGCACCATGCCGCTTCATTACAACGGTGTCCTGGTAGAAAACCTGTCGTTGACATTTGAAAATGGGCGAATTGTAGAGTTTTCCGCGGATCGGGGCTATGAGGCGATTCAAGGGCTTGTTGAAACAGATGAAGGATCTCATTATCTTGGTGAGGTGGCATTAGTTCCGCATGATTCACCGATTTCTAACCTGCACACTCTCTTTTTTAATACGCTGTTTGATGAAAATGCGGCGTGTCACCTTGCAATTGGCTCTGCCTATCCGGTGTGTTTAAAAGGTGGATCGGAAATGGATGAAGACACCTTGCGACAGCACGACGTAAATCAAAGTGTTGAACACGTTGATTTTATGATTGGTTCTAAAGATCTGCAAATTGATGGTCAAACGGTTAAGGGAGAATGGATGCCTATTTTTAGAAATGGCAATTGGGCATGAGGTAGGATTCTGTGAAACGGGAAATGGCATTGTGGAGTCGTCTTAAGCGTTCCACAATGCCATCCACGCAATGTTGTTCGATTATTCGATATAATTTTAGGAAATAATGTATAATAAACCGCCTATCCTATTTTCAGGGTGATGTTGCGTGTGAAAAAGACGCCTAATGGGAACGCGTTATAGCGTGCACCGTAAACCTCGATAAGTTGGACCGTTCCGCATGTTCGTACGGCTTGACTTGCAATCTCAATGGCCGTAAGGGTGCCGTCTCTGTAAATCAAGCGTGGTTTCTACCTTTTCAACCATGGACATTTTGCCATCAAGTCCAACGCAGTCAATGACCACTTCAGTTCCACCATCCGTGGCATCTCATGGGCAATCGCATGCCATAATATACACGAGATCGTGTAAAATAGGAAGTGTTCACCAGTTCGGATGTAAGGGGGCAATTAAATGGAAGCATTACGTGAGCGGGATCAAATTGAATTGCACTATAAGTGGGACACGGAGGCCCTATTTGCCACAAATGACAAATGGGAAGAAGAATTTCAAGCCGTTCGAAAGCTTGTTGAGGACGATCCGTTTGTTGACGATAGAAGTCATCTGCATGAGGGTACGAAGGTTTTGCAACGTTATTTCAATGTGAGTGAGTCATTAGGTGAGCGCTTAGGGAAATTGCAGATTTATGCGCATATTCTTGCTGATCAAGATACACGCGTGTCCTTGTATCAGGCAATGCAAAGTCGGATCCAGATGTTAAGCGCAGACTTCGCACAAAAGGATAGCTTTTTTGAACCTGAACTATTGGCTTTACCGGAAGAACAGTTGGATGCGTATGTGAAGAATCCAGCCATGAAGGATTATCAGCACTTGTTAGATAATCTGATCCGCAATAAGCCACATGTGTTATCAGATGAGACAGAGGAAGTTCTCGCTTCTTTGCACGATGTACTAGGTGCGGCAGGACAGGTTTTTAGTCAATTGACAAATGCCGACTTTCAGCATGGTGCATTTACAGTCGATGGCACGGAATATACCGTCACTGAGGGACGTCTGGGTTTGTTGCTGCGGAATTCTAATCGCGCTGTGCGTAAATTGGCGTATGAGCATGTATACGATACGTACCTGCATCATAAAAATGCCATTGGCGCCTTGTATGCAAATAGCGTAAAGACGGATGTCCGTATAGCGCGTGTGCGTAAATTTGAGACAACACGGGAAATGGCGTTTTTTGCAAACCATATTCCAACTGCGGTTTATGATGCCCTGATCAAAGGCGTGCGCGATAATATTGCACATCAACATCGCTATATCGAACTGCGGCGGAAATGGTTAGAGCTGGATCATGTGCGGCTGTACGACAAGTATGTGCCTTTGGCGCAGGCGAGTTTTGACGATTATTCATTTGAACAAGGCTTCGACCTTGTCAAAGAGGGCTTGCTGGTTCTGGGGGAAGACTATCAAGAGATTTTGGAAAAAGCAGTTGCGGAACGCTGGATCGATGTATTTGAGACACCCGGTAAACGCAGCGGTGCCTATTCGAGTGGTTTTTATGCTACGCATCCGTATGTATTGTTAAATTACCAGGGCAACTACAACAGCGTCTCAACGTTAGCGCATGAATTAGGGCATAGCGTACACACCTATCTTGCAGGTAAAACGCAACTCCCACACTACTCGAATTATTCGATTTTCCTTGCGGAGATTGCGAGCACGGTAAATGAAACGTTGCTTGTCAATCATTTGCTTGATATTACAGAAGATCCCATGGCTCGGGCAACATTGATTAATCAACAGTTAGACAACTTAGGGGCGACGATTTATCGTCAAACCATGTTTGCAGAATTTGAGAAGGATGCTCACCAGGTGGTAGAGGAAGGGCGAGCGCTGACACACGATTCCTTATCAGAAATGTATGGTGCATTAAATACGGTTTATTATGGTTCAGCTTATGCAGAAGATGAACGCTCGGCTGCTGAATGGTCGCGCATACCACACTTCTATCGTGCTTATTACGTCTACCAGTATGCAACGGGGATGAGTGCCGCTCTCGTTTTTGCGGATCGTATGCGCAAGGAAGGTGCACCGGCGGCAGAAAAATATCTCGGTTTTTTGCGTAGTGGGTCTAAGGATTATCCGCTCGCTGTGTTAAAAGAGGCTGGACTTGACATGACTGATCCGTCAGTGATTACTCAGGCGCTGACGATTTATGGAGATCTTGTAGATGAGCTTGAATCGTTGCTTATGAAGAAGAGCCGTTAGAGTCAGTTGCGTTGGCCTTTTGTATAAATTCGTTCATCAATTGCACCAGTTGTGTGCTCGAGTGACGATGTGCATACAAGTTGTGGGCGAAGGTCAAATAAGATTCTGCATCCTCATGTAACATGAAGGATAGTGTTTCAGGGCGCAATGTTCGAGTCCATTGAAAAATCTGTTCATCGCGAGGCGGCAACAGTGGGTTCTCAGTGGATCCGCTGTTGTTTTTGTTGTGTAATGTTTCTGTAGGATAAGTAAAGCTATTCGATTCGGATGGCTGTATAACCTTCTGATCCATAAAGTAGTACATCGATACGTGTAGAGCTTCAGAAAGATCATAAATCAAATCGACGGATGGGCTCTTGCGATTTCCAGTTTCAAGGGCAGACAGGTGGCTAATCGACAACCCTGATCGATGGGATAATTCTTCAAGGGACCAGCCGCGTGTCCGGCGTAATTCCCGGATTTTCGCTCCGTTAAATCGTGCAACCCGAACCATTGAGGCACCTCATTAGATGTGATATTTACCTTATTGTACCTTGATCTATACAAACGTGTAAAGAGGTTATCCATATGTAGAGATCGCAATGAACACAAAACCCTTCACAGAATAGGCTGTGAAGGGTTTTGCAATGTGGGATGTGATCGTTGATCAGGTGCTTTATTTATTTTAGTAGGCGCGGGCAAACCAAACGGTATACTGAGCTTGCTTGCCACAGGTAACGCAAGTGGTCATTACTTGTGGTGGATCGAATGGGATATTACGGCTTGTGGCCCCTGTTTCCTCTTTCACTTTTGCTTCACAGATGTCATCTCCGCACCATCCGGCAAGAGCAAAGCTGCGTTTGTTGCGTACAATATCGTGCAATTGTTCAATCGTTTCAGCTGGTTGCGAACGATCTGTGCGAAATGCTAGGGCGCGATCATACATTGATTTTTGAATTTCACCAAGTAATGAATGGACACGTTCTGTCAGTGAAGATAAGGGCACGACTTCTTTCTCTCCCGTGTCACGGCGTACGAGCACTGCTTGATTTGCATCAAGGTCGCGAGGACCAAGTTCGAGGCGAAGAGGGATGCCGCGCATCTCGTATTCATTGAACTTCCAACCAGGACTTAGATCTTCGCGATCGTCTACGCGAACGCGGATGTTGTGGCTTTTCAATTCGTGAAATACTTCATCCGTTGCAGCCAGTACTCGTTCTCGCGTTTTAGCAGGTCCAATTGGGATGATCATGACTTGTGTTGGCGCGATGCGGGGTGGAAGTTGCAGTCCGCGATCATCTCCGTGAACCATGATCAATGCTCCGATAATGCGTGTGCTCATACCCCAAGATGTTGTATACACGTATTTACGTTCATTATCGCGATCGAGAAATTTAATGTTAAAGCTCCGTGCGAAATTATCGCCCAGATAGTGAGAGGTTCCAGCTTGTATGGCCTTTCCGTCCTTCATGATCGCTTCAATTGAATACGTTGCGATAGCGCCTGGGAATTTCTCTGAGGGTGTCTTTTGTCCACGGATGATAGGAATACTCAACTCATTTTCGACAAAATCCGTATAGACGTCTAACATCTGACGCGTTTCGTGTTCGGCTTCCTCTGCTGTAGCATGTGCTGTATGGCCTTCTTGCCATAAAAACTCACTGGTTCGCAAAAAAGGAAGTGTTCTTTTTTCCCAACGGACAACATTTGCCCACTGGTTAATTAGCACGGGAAGATCGCGATAGGATTGAATCCATTGACTATACATGTAACCGAAGATCGTCTCTGACGTGGGGCGAACAGCCAAACGTTCTTCTAACTTTTCGTCACCTACTTCCGTGACCCAAGGTAGCTCCGGATTGAATCCCTCTATATGTTCCTTTTCCTTCTCAAAGAAACTTTCCGGGATAAAGAGTGGGAAGTACGCATTGCGATGACCTGTTTCCTTAAACCGACGGTCAAGTTCTCGCTGTACAGCCTCCCAAAGTTCATATCCGTCCGGTTTAAAGACGATGCACCCACGCACCGGGGAATAATCCATCAAATCCGCTTTGGTAATGGTATCGATGTACCAGCGTGAAAAATCTTCACTTTGCGGTGTGATTTCTTTTACAAAATCTTTTTCCTTTGCCATAGGTTCCTCCTGATTGAACGCCCATCTTTAGCTATCTTGAACTGCATTATACATGAACATACATCTGCGCGCTTTATCTTCACGGTTCTATAGGGTCCGATAATGATGTGAGTCAAGTTGGAAAACAGATGCGTTTTCCCCTGTCTTCCATAGTTCTATTTTAATCCATTGCGGCAACTGTTCAACTTGTTCGGGGGACAGCAACCTTTTATGCGCAAGTTTACTCATTGCGCGCAGAGATGCGTGATGGTGTGTGGCAATGATTGCGTACAATGTTTGCACTGAATGGGGGAGGAGTTGAAATAACTGTTCTTTTGCTTGTTTTTGTACGCCCGTCCCTCTGTATGCAGGGGTTATGTACGTTCCGATGAGTCCGCAGTGTCGCTCGTGATCATAGTGCGTTACGGCAATCATCCCAATGACTCGCGCTTGCTGATGTGCTGTGGTCATGATGGCATACGCGGATGGAGTATCCTGATCAATTTGTTGTAGGCGTAGGGAAAATTGTTGTTCACATGCGGCTGTGTGCGAAGAAAACGGCTATTCGCTAAGTCGCCATTGATCGGTAGGGGAGTCTTTGTAAGCGAAGAATGAACGTCTCACTAAATGGTTGCAATCGTCAACATCATAAGGACGTAAATAAATCGGATAGCCTTCCAAAAATCTCACATCCTTGTATTTCTCTAATGAATATATATGTTATACAATAGAGGAAACGGGGGTGCTGCTCATGAAGGAAACGCTGGGCGCGCGAGTGCGTGAACGTCGGTTGAAGTTAGGTATGTCAGTTCAGGAACTTGCCAAAAAAGCAGAAGTATCAGCAAGTTACATTTACGCCATTGAATCTGGTGTGCGTGGTTCTCACATCGAAAAGTTAACGCGAATTGCCCACTCGCTTGAGACCACGGTGACAGAACTTTGGCCAAGTGATTATTAAGTATCATAGCGATCTCATCCTTAATAGTGTCCGTATGACTAAATACAATTCCATTGTATTTCCACAATTCTAGTGTATTATACAAATTGAAAAGAGGAAAGTAGCGGTTTATGCGAAAACGTAACCGCTTTCATTTATGAGAACAGTTTGCTAAACGAAAGGGGAACATCTCGATGATCAAGATGGTCGTGTTGTATCGACAACCAGAGAATCGCGAATTGTTTGATGAAAAATATTTCAATGAACATTTGGACTTAAACGCGTTAACCCCTGGGATAGTACGAACGGAAATTTCGCGTTTCTTTGATTTGCGCGGTGCAGATCCTGAATATTATGTCATGGCTGAAATTTATTTTAGTGATCGCGAGACACTCATGCAGGCGTTGAAGTCACCTGAGTCAAAAGCAGCGGGAGCGCAATTGCAGTCGTTTGCAGCAGGGCTTGCGACATTTCATTTTGCTAAAGTACTTGAAGCGTAGAGGAGGATTATGCCTTGGATTCAGTTGTATTACAAGAGCATAAAGACGGAGTACTTACTTTATGGTTAAATCGCCCGGAGGTATTAAATGCATTTAACCGCGAGTTGGCGACCGGACTTGTGGAAGGGGTACGTCGAGCTGTCGCGGACGTGAACATTCGGGTCGTTGTGATTCGAGGCAAAGGGCGAGGATTTTGTTCTGGACAAGATTTGTCTGTTGCGTTAGATGAGCGGGCAGGTCGGATTCGGGATATTGTTCGTGAAATGTATAATCCACTCATTCAAGCGATGCGTGATTTGCCAAAACCGATCATTGCAAGTGTTGGCGGTGTGGCTGCAGGTGCGGGCATGAGTTTGGCGCTTGCGGCGGATCTTCGCATTGCGGCGTCGAATGCTCGCTTTGTTTATGGATTTAGCGGGATTGGACTGGCGCCAGATAGTGGCGCGAGTTATTATTTACCGCGCATTATCGGTGTGGCGCGGGCGCTTGAATTTTCTATGCTAGGCGGGGCGGTCGATGCGAATCAGGCGCTTGCACTTGGTCTTGTGAGCAAGGTAGTGTCTGAAGAACAATTGGATGGGGAGACAAGCGCACTCGCACAGCGGTTAGCGGCTGGACCTACTGTCGCGCTTGGTTTGACGAAACGGGCGATGTATGAAGGCGCAACGGGTGCCTTGGCAGACGCCTTGGAGCGCGAGGCGTTGTATCAGCAACTCGCATCAGAGTCTCAGGATTTTAAAGAGGGTGTCAAGGCATTTCTTGAGAAGCGTTCACCACAGTATAAAGGGTGCTAGGATTGCGCAGGAGGGAGTCGAAATGAGTATCGATTCAATTCGGGTTTCACTAAAAGAGGACCACGTTTCCGAAGACATGCTGCAGCGCATGTATGAACTGATGTGGACGATGCGCTACATGGATCGACGGTCAGTAGCTATGCAACGACAAGGCCGACTGGGTACCTATGCACCGCTCGAAGGTCAGGAGGCGGCGCAGATTGGCAGTGCACTTGCACTTAGATCGCAGGATTTTGTCTTTCCTTCTTATCGGGAGCATGGCGTAGCTTATGTTCATGGAATGCCCTTGGAACGCATTTTGCTATATTGGAATGGGCGCTATGATGGATGCATTCCGCCTGATGGAGTGAACTTGTTCCCTGTATCGGTGCCGATTGCAACTCAGATTCCACATGCTACTGGTGCGGCGCTGGCTGCAAAGATGCGCGCAGATGATCAGATTGTCGTGACGTATTTTGGGGATGGAGCAACGTCCGAAGGCGATTTTCATGAGGCGATGAATTTTGCTGCAGTGGCTGACTTGCCGCTCATTTTTTTCTGCCAGAACAATGGGTATGCAATCAGTGTTCCTTTGCGTAAGCAAACAAAGGTGAAACAAATTGCACAAAAGGCTGCGGCTTATGGAATGGAAGGCATCACGGTAGATGGTAACGATGTGATTGAAGTGTACTTAGCGATGAGATCTGCTGTAGAAAAAGCGGCGAACGGTGGGGGGCCGACGTTACTAGAGGCCATTACATATCGCATTGGCTCGCATACGACAGCAGATGATGCGAGCCGTTATCGCGATGCGAGCGAAGTTGAGATGTGGAAGGCCCGAGATCCAATTGCGCGTTTAGAAAAAGTGCTGCGCGAACGGGACATTTTTTCTGATACGTGGGTGAAGGAATTACGAGAACGAGCGGAGTCGGTCGTAAACGAGGCAATCGTTGCCATGCAAAGTGAGCCGCCAGTCAGTCTTGATCAACTTTTTGATTACGTATATCAGGATATGCCGGAAGAATTAGCGATGCAAAAGCAAACGGCTCTTTTGCGGCAAACAAAAGGGGTGGATGGACGTGGCTAATACGACCATCATTGGAGCCATTGCGGATGCGCTGCGAGTTGCGATGCGGCGAGATGAACGAGTGATGATTCTTGGCGAAGATGTTGGAGTAAATGGTGGGGTCTTTCGCGCAACGGAAGGATTGCAGGAGGAATTCGGTGAGGCGCGTGTGATGGACACGCCGCTTGCGGAGTCGGCGATCATTGGTGCATCGGTTGGGCTCGCTGTAAATGGGATGATTCCTATCGCGGAAATTCAATTTTTAGCGTTTGTGTACCCAGCCTATGAACAGCTTGTATCGCATGTGGCGCGAATTCGCATGCGATCGCAAGGACGATTTACTGTACCGCTTGTTGTGCGGGCGCCGTATGGCGGTGGGATTCGCGCACCGGAATTACACTGCGATAGTCCCGAAGTGATCTTTGCTCATACACCTGGGCTGAAAGTGGTGGTGCCTTCTACCCCATATGATGCAAAAGGGTTACTTTTGGCAGCTATCGCCGATCCTGATCCTGTCCTCTTCCTTGAGCCGATGCATATATACCGATCGTTTCGCGAAGAGGTGCCGGAAGAATATTATACGGTGCCTATCGGGAAGGCGCGCTTGGCGCAAAGCGGGACGGATTGTTCTCTGTTTGCGTGGGGGGCTATGTTGCAAGTCGCGATGCAGGGGGCAGATATGGTTCGGAAGACGCATGGGGTTTCCGTAGAGGTGATTGATCTTCGCACCCTTTCACCACTGGATCGAATGGCGATTCGCGATAGCGTTCTAAAAACCGGCCGTGCAGTGGTTTTGCATGAAGCGCCGCGTAATGCTGGACTTGGTGCAGAAATTGTCGCGACAATCAATGATCTGGCGCTTGATGCGTTGATGGCTCCTGTCATTCGCGTCACGGGATATGACACACCGTATCCGCTGTTCGCGCTGGAGGATGTCTATGTGCCGGATGCCGCACGGGTTGCACAAGGAATTATGCAGGCGATGAATTATGAAATTGGAGCAAGGTTATAGAGCGGAGGACATGCAGGATGAGCGATATCTTTTGCTTGTCAGATGTAGGAGAAGGTATTCATGAGGCGGAAATCGTGCGTTGGCTTATTGCTGTGGGCGATATGGTAGAGACCTTTCAACCGCTGGTAGAAGTTCAAACAGATAAAGCGATCGTTGAATTGTCTTCGCCACAACATGGAAAGATTGTAGAGCGTTGCGGCGACGTTGGAACGATCATACGCGTGGGCGATATGGTAGTACGATACGAATCGCAGGCAAACTGCGGACAACAAGTACAAGTAGCAGGAGACGCGATTGCGATTCGTGATAGCAGCATCGATGCGGCAAGCCCTACAATGAGTATGATGGATAGGTCAAAACGAGTCTTGGCGGCACCTGCTACACGCAAATATGCAAAACAGCATGGATTGGATTTGACAGTCATTATAGGGACAGGTCCACATGGTAGAATTACAAGACAGGATGTACAACTTGCACTAGGTGCTTCAAGCCAAACAAGTCGTGCCCCGGTGATCGTAGAACCTGTGACACAGGGACAGGCTCCCTCCGTTATAGAAGTAGATTTGCTAGAGCCGGAGGTTGAACGAGTTTCTCTTCGTGGATTGCGGCGCGTAATCGCGGATCACATGGTCAAATCTGCATTTTCTGCACCTCATGTGAGCGCATTTGACGACTGTGACGTGACAGAGCTTGTCGCGATCCGTCAACGACTGCTAGGTCGGATGCGTGAAGTGGATTCTACGGCGCGTTTGACATACCTTCCCTTTTTCATAAAGGCTGTTCTCGCTGCACTGCGAATGTATCCAGAGTTTAGTGCGCATATGGATGAAGAGAAACAAGAACTGTTGGTTTTTAAACACCCGCAAATCGGGATCGCTGTGGATACGAAAGATGGATTACTGGTTCCTGTCTTGCGAAACCCCGAAGGAAAGACGATCGCGAAAGTACAAGATGAGTTACATGAGTTGGTTGAGCGTGCGCGTACACGCCGTTCTTCACCTCATGAACTAAAAGGGAGTACATTTACGATTACAAATGTGGGTGCAATCGGGGGAATCTATGCGACACCCATTTTAAATCACCCTGAAGTGGCGATTTTTGGTTTCCATAAAATCGAACAACGTGCAGTGGTTCGCGAAGGCCAGATTGTTATTCGCGAGATGATGACGATGTCAATGTCATTTGATCATCGAGTAATTGATGGTGCAAAAGGCGTCCGCTTTATGAATGAGATTAAAAAATGGTTGGAAAATCCGGAGTTACTTATGCTGTATTGATGGACCATTGTAGTTGGAGGCTATCCCTCCAGATTGCCCGTCTCGTCATAAGGTTCCAACGATATTCGTTTGCAACTCATGAGCGTGGCGGACTACAATGGGAATGAGGTGGTATCCATGCAAACAGAAGAATACATGTTGGAGCTAAAGGATCGTGGTTATCGCTTAACGGGCAAGCGTCGAGAAATCCTTGAGTTTTTATTGCTCCATAATCGATATATTAGCGCGCGAGAACTCATTGAGTATATGAAAGAAAAATACCCGACGATGAGTTATGAAACGGTGTATCGCAACCTGAAGACGTTGCGGGATGAAGGGATGATTGAAGAGTCGCGCTTTGAAGACAATGAAACGAAGTATCGCATTGTCTGCCAGACTTCGCATCATCATCACTATATCTGCATTCGATGTGGGAGAACCATGGTGATCGAACATTGTCCAATGCCGGAATTGAGCGTTCCGAACGGGTTTCACATTTTGCAGCATCGGTTTGAGGTGTTGGGATACTGTGATGAATGCCAAAGTGATATGCAACATGTACAGGCGTAATACAGTATGGACTGAAGTAAAGGGGTGGTTCGGGTGCAGTTAGACAAATTGCGTGATCGTCTTGTCGATCAACTATTTGAGGCGATTTTGCAACTTGAAACAGTAGAAGAATGTTACCACCTTTTTGATGATCTTTGTACGGTGGGCGAAGTACAATCGCTAGCTCAACGGATGGAGGTTGCTCGGATGTTGCGCCAAAGGATGACCTATAGTCACATTGAAGGGGAAACAGGGGCGAGTACCGCCACAATTAGTCGGGTGAAACGCTGTCTAAACTACGGGGCGGACGGATACAACCTTGTACTTGATCGTCTTAAACAGTGAAACCTTTTTCCTTGCAACGGCGTCTATCTTAGAAGAGGGTAACCGCAGTGGCAACCGTGCTAGCATGGATTGCAGCGGTGTCTCAATGGCCAAGGGGGCGTCGGATTTTGTTTAGTAAAGACTACATATGGAAAGGAACTGCTTTACTTCTCCTTCTCGTCACAATCGGAATGGCAAGCGTACTCGGTCGGAACGTTGCAATGGCGCAAGCAACGACCAAAGCGTATGCGCACACGGTGACTGTTACTGGATTTGCGCGTGAATATTTCCCCGTTTCAGCCACTCGTCTCACGATTAGCCTCGATGGACAACAATCATCTCCTACGCAGATCGCGCAGCAACTAGAAGATACAGCAAAGGGAATTGACGGAGCTTGGCGGCAGACGCAGATTGCTTCGAATGCCATTCGCGTCCATAAACTTACCATCTGGTCACAACAGCATCACGTCTATAATGCCTCCATGCAATTGACAGTGACATTAGCTACAACCCAAGCTGCCCTGAAAGCACTTGCTACAGCAGATCATGCGACAGTACACTCTTTACAGGGGATTACATTTGAGGACCAAATACAGCAAGTAGCGATCCCGACCTCGTCTATCCGGTCGCACTTGCTTCAGTCGGCGCTATTAGATGCCAAGCAACAGGCGTTGACTCTTGCGAAACAAGCTGATGAGAAGTTAGGCGCGATCACAAAGCTGAAAACAGTACCTTATCCTACTTCGTCTCAACAGGGGCTGAGTGCGTCACCTACGTGGATTGGCGGCGTACAAGTTGTACCCACTGCGGGAGAGGCTGCGGAGGCCTTGGTTAGTGCAGTGTCCGTTACATATCAGCTGACCCCTTCGACCACCGCGCGTTGACTACAGGTTTACTATGGATTGGTGGATGAGGTGTAAATCTGCGTTAACTGCGCAATGAGTTCTTCGCTCGTCTCTACTTCGTAGGTTGATTTCCGTGGATGGGATACGTGATGGCGATTGATAAAAAGGGTGTCTGCGCCAAAAGCAAGGGCGGGATCAATATCATTGAAATAATGATCTCCCACACAAAGCATTCGATTCGGTGGAACATGGTGGCGAGAGCTAACTTGTTCAAGAATTTCACGTGCATGCGTTGGTTTTCGCGCATTGCAGATGACTTGCGAAAAATGGGGATATACACCTAGTTGCTGAAGAATCGAAACACTGTCAGGTTGAGGGCTATTGGTAGCTAGAATGACAATCGGATGTTGCGCATCGTACGCATGCTGTAGCCACTCTTTTAAACCAAGTACGAGATGAATTTCATCTGTGTGAGTCATCATATAGTCACGTGTGCGAAAGAAGCTATCTGTAAGTTGTTGCTCAGTGGCGCCTATTGTATATCCAAGCATATAGATGATCCACCAATAATCTCCCATATAGTACTTTCCAGCAGATGAATTATTCTCGTCAAATGGTTTTGAGTTTTTTGCATTTGGATCATACCATTCGCCTACGCGAAGAATGCCCTGTCCTTCACGCGTGCGCTCGTACATATGGCGTAATTGATCAGCATGGGATGGTTCTAGTTGCTCGCAAATCATATCGATATAGGTCGTGAAGTGGGTCTCTGAATCGTATAGTGTACCATCAAAGTCAAATAGGACTAGATCGTAGCCTTTCATGAGTGAATGCCTCCCCTTTCCTCTATTTTCCCCTAAGATGCTGATTGAAATCAAGTCTCAAAGATGGCAGACATCCTTGAATTTGACGAGAGAACGCTACAAATGGTATATTATCAGTTGTCGGCGGAATGTAGCTCAGCTTGGTAGAGCGCACGGTTCGGGACCGTGAGGCCGCAGGTTCGAATCCTGTCATTCCGACCATTGAGCATGAATGTAACAGAAAAGAGGACAGGCAGATTGGGTGCCGTCCTCTTTCTTCTT
>JAKACV010000024.1 GCA_021821085.1 Bacillota bacterium
AATATCTGATATAGAAATAGGGTATCAAACCACACTGAATGGGGGATTTATATCCTCCGCAAACGGCACAGCAACGCTGTATGGCTATGCACAGTCGGATGTACAGCACATGAATATGATCGCGTCAGGATCTGCACTCAATATCGAGACGTGGCCGATCGATTATGCGGATATGCAAGCAAACATCGTTAGGCTGACGCAAGCACAATTCACGGCCCTAGTAACTACAGCTAGCAAGTTTAATTGGGCACAAATCACCCAAATGCGAAGCCTGATCGGACAAGTCCAGGCGTCTACGACTGTCAGCGCTGTACAGGCTATTGTTTGGGTGGCGGCCGCGTATTAAACAATAAGGGCGGTGTTTCTTGTGATCCCACGCATGGGCGATTTGATACTATTCAAAGCTGACTACAAAAATGGATTGACGAACTCTGCGGAAGATGCGCTTGTAACCATAGGCGAACGCATTGAACATCCTCACGCTAAACAGATTTTCGTGCATATTGGCATTGCTCTTTCGAAGACAGAGTACGCGCAAGAAGACGGGATATCTCACGTTTCTGCCTTTTCGGATCTTAATCCAACTCAAATAATTTATGTGAAAAGACTAGGATTGACAGAAGAACAACGGTTCAGGATACCTATCGCGATCAAACGATATCTTGGAGAACCATATGATTGGGGATTGGACGTTTCGCTTGGTGTCCGATATTTATCAAACGGTATCTTTCGAGGTGTTGAGGAACTGACGCGTGGCCGAATTTATTTCCCGCAATCCCACTTTTCCTACGCGAGCCACGATACATTAATTTGTTCAACGTTTGTGCGTAAAGTATTAGAAGAAGCACACTATCCGATAAAAAAATGCTACCCCTCTCCAGAGTATTTCGCGTTGTTGCCCGGGGAGTTAGAGCCTTTGACGCGCTCAGGCGAGGAAAAATGATTCTATTACATGGGTACAGCACAGATCCACGACATACGCACAGACAAAAAGAGACACGCGAAAGATTAGAAGAGCTTACGCCGCTGTTGCTTGCCCGACGATAGACAATCATAGATCAACCACTAGGCAAGGGGATAGGTATAGATGAGCAAGTGGACATGCAATTTAGGCATCAAAGCACACGTTCACTATCCCATCTGCAAGCATAATCACGTTGGCGCAGATCCTACCTTACGCTACTTTCTGCGGGCTACCACTATATATGGTAGTTTTTTTTTTGTGAGGTGATTAGAGTGAACAATAGCGAAAAAGTACTAGTTGGAGTAAGTGTAGCTGTCGTTGGCGGTGTAGGAGTTTACCTATATGTGAAACGATCGAAAAGCAGTGCTTCACCATCAAGTACAGGAAGTGTGTACTCGCCGTCGAGTTCGGTGGGTTCGAATTCTGTAAATTCTACTACTTCGTCATCTGCCTCCAACAGCTCTGCCGCTTCAACTTCTACTGCCGCATCATCAGCAGCATCCGTCAAAACCTATAATTGGACGCAAATAGGCTACGATTTTTCTAGCTGGACGGTTCCTTCTGTTTATCTTCCTAGCGCTTACAATAGCTCAAGCGAAATGGTGATCGGCCCTGGGATAGGGAATCATCCCAACGGAGTATATTATCTCACTTCGTATTTTTCATCCTCATCTGGCACGGCGAATCTATCATTTATGGTTGACGATGCGGCGGTGGTATACCTGGATGGAAATAAAGTAGCCTCTTCATATGGTTGTTCCCTTTGCACGGGTGTGCCCGTTACCGCAAGAGTTACCCTTATATCCGGTACCCATTTGATCGCTGTGCAAGTGGCGAATAATGCCGGTGCTTTAGGAGGGGAAGGGTACGTTACTTACAACAGCGGTACACCGAATCCTACAGCGCTACGCTTATCTATCACTCAAGGCTCGCTCACGCTTCTATCTACTGCTTCGGTCGGGAACTGGAAAATGCTCGCCTACCCAACAACCCTATTATCGCCCAATCCAATGAATAGTATCGGGAGGACGATACCACAGCCGTCGACTCCCAACAGCTCCAACACTTCAACTTCTACTACTGCGTCATCAGCATCAGCGGCATCCAACAAAATCTATGATCAGCAAATATCTAATCAGTTAGCTACTAACCAGATCGCGACAGACTCCACATCGTCACAATTCGCTTCCATGACTAGCTCACAGAAAGCATCATTTGAGCACGATGTTCAATCTAGTTTAAATCAGTCAGGACAAGCAGAATCCACGTCATCTGCCGTGCAACAAGACTTACAGATTGCATCACAAGATGCACAACAAGTATCGAACACAGGACAATATGGAACGATTGCAGAAGGACAAACAGTTCTCGCTGGACAAAGTGGCAAATCGTACTACATCACAAATCGCAACGGGGTCTACTACAAGTCGCTAGTGCCAAATGCAATTAGCCCAGGAACGAAAACAGTGAGTGTAACAGCAGCCGCGGGCACTTCAAGCTTGAACACAGTAGTTTCTAGCACATACACCACGCCATCTAGCACATCAAGCTCGAACACAGCATCTACGAACACGGCATCTACAAGCAACTCGAGTTCGACTTCCGATTCTACGACTAGGGTGCAAACGTATATTTCAGGATACAAAACCGAACAAATTCAAACGGGCGTAAAAACAGAAACGGTACAAAACGGATATAAAACCGAAACAACGCAGGTTCCGCATGTGGTTAATCACGCGACGTTTCATCCGGGCCACTGGGTAGTTACCAGCCATTACGACGGGGGCCTAAAATCACATGGATACTGGTCGGCGGGCACATATGGGGCACCTTACTACAACACAACTGAGTATACAACGGAGACGAAGCAAGTGCCGGTATACATCACAAAAACCGTCCCGGTTTACACAACAAAGCAAATCCCAATCTACAGCATACGGACAATTTAACATTTAAGGAGCGGTGATTCCGTGGATTATCCAATCATGCAAGAACCGACGCAAGAACAGTTAGAAGCCCTATCAGCTAAGGCTGAACAGATGCAACCAGCTGAAACCGGGAACCTGCCAGAAGAAACGGCGCTATCTACTTGGCATCCTCCCGTAAGGAATCAACTGGGTGAAGGCGCGTGTACTGGAGAAGCGACGATAACGCTGATCGGCTGGCACATCCTCCGCCACAAACTATTGCCTGAATTTTTGATGGGCAGTCCGCAAGCAAACTACGCTTGGTCTCGCATGCAACAGGGAGACTTGGCGCTTGACGGCGGCAGTAGCATTCCGGTTGCACTCCAACAAATCGTCGAACACGGAATGGCTCCAGAGTGGACAGATATCTACGGAACAGCGACAGAATTCCTTGCGCCAAGCATAGAGGCAGAACATTTAGCATCCTACCTTAAGGCAACGAGCGTGGTCGAACTACCTGTCGGAATTGGTAAAAATAATGCAAATCTGATCGCTCATGCTATCTCCGCCGTCGGAACTCCCGTAAGTATCGGCATCCTCATTAACGCCCAGCTCTACAGCCCTATCAACGGGATTGCTAGATATGCGGGTATCGCACGTAGCCCTGGTGCCCACAATATCGTAGCCATGGACTACCGACCAGATCCAGAGCGTCCGGGGAAGCGTCTTTTCAACTGCCAAAGCAGTTGGGGTACTGATTATGGGAATCAAGGTTTTGTGGAGTTGGACGAGGACTACATCAACCAGATGTGTTTCCAAGCTGGCTACGTAGAGATGAACACCACCCCTACCGATTATCCGGTAGCTATTATCCCTTGGTGGGACGGTCAAATCCGATCAGTAGAAGTATCAGACACAGGCACTGTGCAAGTAGGGCAAAATATTCAAGTCTATGTAGTCTTATCTAAACCTCTTGATCTGCAACATTATAGTGCCGTGTTCGGAGCTTGGGACGGAGCAAAATGGAATGATGTCATGTTATCTACCACAAACGAGAAGGATTTTTCAGGGGAATTCACGATGGATACAGCGGGCGAGTATGCGTATCAAGCGCGTGTCTACTACGGCCATAAGCATGTCCCTCTACGGACGGGGACATCTACCGCCTTTTTGACTGTCGCGCAAGCGCAAGGCCCGGCGTGGGAAGGCGAGTCGCCAAGTCCGGCACCCGATCCCAAAACCACTAAGCAAGTTGTCTATTCCGTGACAACAGGGGAGTTTCATTTCCGATCTTCCGCTGAACGGGTAGTGCAGTTCTGCGAGCAAAAAGGGTGGCACGCACAAATAAAGGAAATCGAAGTTTAGCAATCACCTATATTCAGTGAAAAACGCCGGTCTGTGCTAGTGTTTCATTACCAGGACAGACTTTTTAGGTGGTGTGATTGTGGATGACTCCCAAGCGGTTAACTGGGCGACCATCAACGAGAGAGTGCTTCGCATGGGCATTGACATCGGCGAGATTAAACAGGACATAAAAGACGATCGGATCGACTTAAAAGCATCATTGGCAGATCTGACAAAGTCTCTCGATAAGCGCGATGAGCAATTCGTGACGAGGTATGAATTAGGACTTATCATCAATAACATGGACTCTAACAGCAAAAATGTGCGTGAAGAGCTCGACGAGCTTCAAGGACAACACCAGGACTTAAAAGTAAACGTAGACAAACTGCTTGGCTGGCGTAACTTCATCGCAGGTGCTGTGGCATTAGGTGCGTTTACGCTAGGGATTATCGCGGATGCTTTACATGTTTTTAAGCTGTAAGGAGGTGAGAGTGTGACAGTAGGAATCACGGTTTTGCTGGATTCTCGCGCCAATCATTCAGCTCCAACTACTGAGTGGGGTGAACTGAATACAGCGTTACGTCAGGATACACAAATCAATAACAGCGATCTTCAAATTATTCTCAACGAAAACGGCAATTTCGATAATTATTCACCTCAAACATTAGCTTCTATGATCTACAACGGAACGGTGTTCGTTGATTGGTGCGAGTGGCCCATGTCCGTGAATAACGAGTCTTTGTATTCTGGTGGCCTGTCCAATGCACTAGGTTTTTTGCTAGGCAACACCTATGAGAGTTTTGGCCAGTTTTTATCGGCCATGGATATCGTTGTCGGATATAATAATCAGACGTACCCGGCATTTTCGCCAACCCCATCAGGAGTTGCTAATGCGTATAGCCTCATGACAACGGGTGCTATGCCTGCCAATACAGGATTTAAAACGAATCCACTCGCTCCTATGCAGGTGGTTGGAGATATCTATGTCTACCCTTCTTTTATGATTAGATATGGTAAAGGTGCTTATTTTTATGCGTATGGAAACGACGCACAAGATCTTTCTGGAAAGGCGAACATCGGCTGGAACGGATTTCAAATCGGAGTGCTCCAGTCCGCTTATATCCCATTTATTGTTGAGGAATTGCACGCGCTGCTTAATGAAGGGAACACATCGAGTGGCCCGCCTTCGTGCACTCAATTCGGAACGTATGTGGGCCAAGGATCTGATGCAGGCGTTGGGGCAGGGGAGTTCGTCTTCGCGGCTACACAAAACGGCGTGAAAAGAAATACGGTTGTGAGAAGTAACTGTACACAGGTGGCTAGCTATTACTTCGGAGGCACGGCCGAACAGTTTGCTGGCACCGGTATCAAGTATCCAACGTCAAGTAGCTCAACGAGTACAAACAAGTTCGCCACAGGAACAGCCGCCGTTACGATCGACGCTGGCAGCAACAGTTCAGGTCCCGCGAAATGTGGGTATGCGTTTGGCGAATACAAGGGAACGGGTAAAGCAGTGGATGTGGTCGAAGGCTTTCAACTCTTTAGCGAAGTAAAAAACGGACAACTCGTGAATACAGTCATCGATCCGCTGACATGCAAAGTGGAGGGTCAATATTTCTTCCCAGCTACTGCTGCGACAAAAAAGACCACACCATCAACAAACACGATCTTGCTTTACGCTGGAGCCGGTCTAGGCGCAGCGGCGCTCTTGTATTACTTATACACACAGCAGCAGAAAGGAAGTGTTGCGAAATGAGTTACCAAGCGGACTTCTTCGCTAATGGCAACGTGCAAATGATAGCTAAGTACGTGAATCAGCAAACCAACATCCCTATGTCCGTACTCTTGGCTCAAATGGCCATTGCAACAGGATATGGCACAAGTTCAGAATGGACTTCTTGCAAGAACCCAGGCACGAAAGATGCATCGGGTACTTATCCTTGCTTCTCGACGTATCAAGCGGGAGCCGATGCTTATGCGGCTACGTGGAAAAATGGCCATTATTCTTCGGTACTTTTTGCGGCCAAAATGCACGAAATTCCCGATGCGGTTGCCAAACTCATTGGCCAATCCCCATGGACAACCAGTCATTACGTCTACGACGGTGTGGTTGGGGGTCTCTTGATCAGTTTGATCCAGACGTACGATCTGACGAAATACGATTCGACGGTGACCACAAAGGCAGTAACAACAACTCAAACGACTAATGGATGCTCTGGCATCGGCACGCTTGCCGGTTCAGGCACAGCCGTCGGTTTGCAAACAGGACAATATTTGTATCGCGCAACCGGAAGCAACGGAGAGACGGTATCGACTGTAGTGGATGATCAATGTAGAGTAACCGATGTATATATCACAGAGCCTAAACCCTCTTTCCTTGAAACTAATTGGATCGGGTTAGGTCTCGTGGCAGCTGGGCTAGGCTTCCTGGCTTACGGGATTTTATCGCCGTCATCTAAACCATAGGAGGTGCGACCGTGAGCTATCAAACGGCTTTCTTCACAAATGCTAACGTACAAGCTGTGGCGAGTTATGTTTCGCGGTCCACAAAGATTCCTATGTCTGTGATTTTGGCACAGATGGCCGACGAAACTGGGTACGGAACGAGTTATCAGTGGGTTTCGTGTAAAAATCCGGCTGGATTAACGTTAAATGGCTTATCTTGCTTTTCATCTTATGCACAAGCGGAGCAAACTTACGCAAACTACTACCATAACGGAGACTACGACCATGTATTGCAGGCGGCCGCAAGTGGAGGCACGCCTCAACAAGTGGCTGTAGCAATCGGGGAGTCTCCCTGGGCGTCCTCTCACTACGATGCAACTGTATGTCCAAACGGTTGTGATTATATGCCGCCAAACCCCGGCATCGATCTTACCAACATCATCGCAGAGTACGACTTAACTAAATATGACACCGTGCAGTTGAGCTCAGATGCGGCCTACGTTCCAACATGCAGCGGGATCGGGAACTATATGGGAACGGGTAAAACTGTGGATGTGGAAACTGGATTGTTTCTCTTTCAAGAGGATATAGGCGATATCATCATCAATACGGTGGTCAACTCACAATGTCAGCAAAAAGCGCGTTACATCCATGCTCCTGCAAAAACGGCTGATCATAGCGCGTTAGCAGTAGCGGCTTTCGCAACGGTAGGAATCGCCGGATATTTTGCTTATAAGCACTACAAAGGAACAAAATAGTCGTTCGACGGTACATTTTGTTCTGTTTTCGGACGAAATGTACCGTCATTGATAAAAATGTACAGGGGGTACCCATATGCCAGGACTTTTTGATCTCACGGATCCAGGCACGCAAGCGCTATGGAGACAGGCTGTGAGCTTCCTTCGATCAAGCAATCAAGGTAATCAAGTGCAACAAAAATTGGAAGACCATCGTCGACTACAACAACAGACGATTCAAGAGATTCGCGCACTTCGCACAGAGATAAAGCAACCAAATGGGCAGACGGAGACGGTGCAAACACTCACTGTAGCAGACGAACAGGCAACTGCACCGACAGAAATTCCCAAAGTACCTATAGTTGCATCCGAGCCTTATAGCCACTATGCTCCGGATATGGATGTCAGCATCGGGTGTATACCGTGCACAAGAGCACACTTGAGCACGATTGCCGCATCGCTTAAAGCGGCAGATCACGGTCATCTCGATCAAGTGTCTTCAGCTAGAGAAGAGATTGTGGCACTCAAGGAATACGACTTGACGGATGAAAAATTAGCGTTGACACCTGAACGCGATCGAACAATACTCACGAAATATCGGTCTCAATTAGATGCGCTTGAGGCGGGGTTAACGGGCCCAGCGCCAGAGGCAACAGTAGCGGCCGCGTCACTAAAAGAAGCGCTTCGATTTGCCAGAGAAGACGGCATCGGTCATCCAGAAGTGCAGATACGTGTAGCCAGGACGGAGGAGGCAATCAATGCGTTAGAACGGGTTACATTAGCTCCAGAGCGCATGAAACAGATGCCTAAAGAGGAAGCGGATCGAGCGCGTAAGATACTGCCTGAGTTGCGACGAGCGCGGCAGGATCTCATTAATCACACGCATTCTTCTGAGGAATTGGAGTCAGTCACTGCACGCATTGCGCTTATTGATCAAGAGCTGAATCCACCACCTGCAGCAGACAAAGTAAAAGCGATCTCTCAACAAGCCCAAGAAATGAATCGCAATTTTAGGATGGACGCATTGGCATCTTTCCAACCACACGAAGGAGTGACCGCCTCATGAAAAGGGAAGTACGCTTGAATGATTCTTGTAAGCTAGACAACGATCATCGGCCGTGCGAACTGGCTAGCGCGATTGGCTTTGCGCTCGATATCAGTGCAGAAGCTGGTGTGCAATTAACGCCTGCATTAGATGAGATTGCTAAACGTGGGGATGCAAGCGAATCAGAAGTGCAATCGGCACTGAAGGAATGGCGCAAAACGCTCCCTAAGGCGTGGAGCAAGGACGGTCAATACCTCTATGAAGTAGCCTTTCCTAAAAGAAAATGATCATGAAGACTATGTAATCAGGAGCAAAAGAGAGAAAAGCCGCCTTTTTGCTCGTCCATATCGCCAAGAAGGTACACTTGACCGTATAAAAGGGTGCTAGATCTCACTTACGGACTGCACCAAGGAGGCTACCCTGATGGCGACGAACTATCAAAAGTGCATTAAGAGCAAGCTTGGCGGCAAACATTTTGGTACGCGCAAGAAAGCGCAAGACGCGATGCGTAAAGCGGCCAAAGAGTGCAAAGGCAAGTAAATCGATCGTGTAAAAGCCTCGCGCGAGCGAGGCTTTACTTCTACGAGGAGGACTCATCATGACAAAGAACGAAAAGGTTGGCCTTGGCATTTTGGGAGCCTTGGCTGTAGCTGGCGTTGGATTCTATGTGTATGAGCAAAACAAACATGCTCAATCTACAGCTTCGCCATCTACCTATCCCACAGCCACTACTGGGACCACATCCAGTAGTTCAACATCGTCATCAAGTGGATCGTCTTCACCATCTTATGCACCTTCAACATCTTCGGTGGCGACAAGTCAAACTTCATATCCGCTACCGTCAGGTGAAACGGTCATTGGTAACTTCACACCGTCAGCATCGCAAGTATCAGCACAGCAGTTGACCGGCATCTCAGGTCCCGTGACTCCTGCGATTTCCGGAACAAGCCCATCGCTCGGAGATCCTGGGTTCATCCAAAGCGGTAAATGGTACCCGACGATTAATCAAGTGCCAAACAGAAGTTCAGCTGTAGCTGCTTGGTCGGTGGATCCTTATTACGATCAGTTTACAGAAGTTGTATCTTAATCCATAAATCAAACGGTTTTGGCGATGAACCAAGACTGTTTGAAGGATATTTTTAGATTTTTTGATCCGGAGTAAAAAATCAAGCAAAATAGGCATTTGTACGGGTTTGTATATATGCCAATAGGATTACCTTCAAAAATAATTTTAACGCCTTAAAACGCCATTTATGTGGCGTCTTTTTTGCGTCTACTAGTAAAAAACTTTCATCGGAATCGGTGCGTTGATTCGCTGCGGGGAGGAAGTGCATTACTACTTTCCATCAGTCAACTACTACCGCTTACGCTTCGCTTAGAAGCGGTAGCTTGTCACTGACCTAGTGGTGAATGGCTTGCGCCTCCCACGTTACGGTAGCCTTCGCTACACACAGTCGCGACGATAGGCTGGTTGACACACAGCCCGACAATGGGCGTCATGCGCCTATTGTCTCGATCTGGTGACGTTGTTCTACGCCACGGTCACGAATGTTTCGCGCGCCCACCAAGTCATCGTTGAGCGTATAATGACACGCCTTGCACGTAAAACGATGATTTTGCTTATCCCGATTGGCGCGTTCTGTGTGCCCACACTTGGGGCACTTTTGGCTCGTATACTTCGCTGAAACAGACAGCACAAGAATGCCTTCTGCCAATGCTTTGTAGCGGATGAACGTTTCCAATTGCGCAAATGCCCATGAAAATCGCCAGTAGCGGTCTGCCAACCGCACGGTGGCCCGCAGGTTGATGTGGGTTAAGTCCTCCAAGACGATACAGGGCTTATTTCCTGACTGTTTGGCAAAGGCAATGATGGCATTAGCCACTTGGTGATTGATGTTCGTCATAAAACGGTTTTCTCGTCCTGCGGTACGCTGAAGTTTGCGTTTGGCAGACCGAGTGCCTTGGCGCTGTAAGGCTTTGCGTAGACGAACATACTTTGCTTTTTTATTTTTGATGGGACGTCCTTTGTAGAACATCGTCTCGTCGTGGTGATTCGTCGCCACCGCCAAAAAGTTCATGCCGCGATCGACCCCAATGACCGCATCACAAGCCTGCGGAATGGGTTCGTCCATTGCACGTTTGACCACCACATGAAGGGCATACCCTTTTCGCGTAGGCACGAGTTCCGCTGAACCAAATTCCCACAAAGAAGGGTCAAGGTAGGGGCGATAATTGTTGCCCACTAAAAACGGCACTTTAATTCGCTTGTTTAAGGTGCCGATCGATACCGTTTGATCGTCCACTTGTACCGTGTAATCCCGATTATAGGAGTACACGACCTTACTGTGTTTGTAGATGGCGTGTACCAGGCGGTTATTGCTTTTGGCGCTGGCATACGTACTCGCAACGGTAGAGCATACATTGCAAGCCATTTGCGACTTTAAGCCAAATTTATCCCGTAGGTCGCGATAGACGAATTGTTGTAATTGCTTAAAGGCAGAAATGCCGCCTTTTTCGTAGGCTACTTGGCTCGTGTAATTCAGCGCTTCACGGTTTGCTTGTAAAGTCGTCTGTAACGCTACCGCTTGCTCTGACGAGACAATGAGCTTCAGTCGAACGGTACGCATAAGTTCCAACATCATCACCACCTTTCAGTATTATTATTATATCACAATCTTACTGAAAAGAAAAGAATATGCCATTCCGCCCCCACTTTAGAAGTAGGGGACTCCTGGCACAACTACGTTGAAATATACTACAACTCCAAACTCAGATACACGTTGTCGAGTTCCTGCTGTGTAATCCCGATGTATGCGAGCGTGATCGATGGCGAGGAATGATTCAGTAGCTTTTGCAGGCGGGTAACATCCGTCCCCGACATGTATGCATGATAAGCAAACGTTTTGCGCAGCGTATGCGTGCCGATCCGGTCGGCGATCCCGATGGCACGTGCTGCATCGTGAATCACTTTATGCGCTTGGGACCGTTGCATCGCTCCCCCTTTTTTCGAACGAAACAACGGCTCGTCGAGAATCATACGTTTGGTAAAGCGTGACGTGAGATAGTCACGCAAAGCCTTTTTGGATGTTTCTCCAAGCGGGAAGTCTTTGGTCTTGCCTGTTTTTTGTTCCCGAATGAGGATGCGATCGTTGACCTTCCCTCGTTCATCGACCACATCCCCTACCCTGAGCGACAGAAGATCGGATACGCGCAACCCACTGTTGATCCCTAAGACAAAGAGACAATAGTCTCGAAGATGGGTGCTCTTGAGTATTTTTTTCATGGCATCTACTTGCTTCTTATCGCGAATAGGTTGTACAAATTCCATGGCACGATTCACCTCCACCTGTTCGAACGGTTCAACTGATTACGCGAACAGGCACTGATTCCATGGGTTCGTGATCATCTGATGGCGTGCATTCTGTTTCATTCTGATCTACTTGAACGCTTGGTTCATCAGCTTCATGATCGACTAGATCTTCATGCGTTTTTTCTCCTAATAGATCATGATCTCCTGTGCTTGCCTGCTCAATCTGATCTAAACCAATTTCAATAATGTGCAAAAGCGCTTCATTTCTTGTTTGTATCCAGTGACCAAAGCGATAAGATTCAATGCGATTGAGCGTGTGATCATCTACAGCAATGCCTAGCTTCGTCATTTTCTCTGCTTTTTTCATTGCGAATAATCTCCTATTCTCTTTATCGGACTATCATTTCATACGATATATTCTATCATATACTCAGTGTCTAGCAAGCAATTTTATCGTTTATCGCCAGATTCATGCAATCATACATATCCGTATTCTACGTAGTGTTATGTGTGGTATAAACCACATCACCTGTCTAGTTGCCTTTCTACGCCATGAAAAACGTCGACGAAAACACCGATGAGCCTTAGTGCTGCAAGGCTTCACAGGCGAAATACCTAATCATACTCAACAGCATTGAGTATGATTAGAATATGGTGTTATTCTGAAGCCAATAGACGATCTGACTATCAGATAAGTTTATGATAATATTATATCATCATAGACAAAGAAAAAAGACTGCGTGATGCAACCTTAGTATTTCGTACTTGCAACTAATTTGATTGTTTCTTTTCACAAATAGTGATTTCCTCTCCTGCTTGAGGATCCCTTACCGCTATGCGCGTTATTAAGTATTGCGCTTGGTGTGGGACCTGTGTGCGTAAGCAGTGATGGATCGTTTCTATCACTTAGGGAAGGCGATTATCCTTGTGGTGCCACTTGGTAAAAAACAAGATTGTGGTAAAATCACTTTAGTTTATTACAAAACAAGTGAGGTGCCCGCATGCTGTACCAAGAAGACCCTGAAAAGCTTCTCAACAGTGAATACCCACTTCAAACACGTCAGCAATTCCTTCCCGCGACAATCGAAGCTTACAACATGGTTAAGACGCTCACAGAAGACAAAGAATGGATATCATGTATTGGCTCCAAAGATTTAATGTTCACACTCATGGAGCAATTGCACAGATCAGACGCGAACGCAGAAACACATTTTTTAAATCGATGCGGAATGACGCGGGGGGAGTTGCGACTTGGGCGAGAGGATTCTGCTCTTGCTCTCAACAGGGGAGGGGTTCACATGTTCGTCCGATGCTCTAATACCTCTTCAATTTTCAATCCATAAGTCTGGCACAACGTATCAATGGTATCCGATCTCACAGGAAAGTTATCGTTCCAAATCTTCGCGGTGGTGGTGGAGCTGAACCCACACTCACGTATCACATCCATGCGTGATTTTTTCGCCTTCACGATCCAGATTCGGAATGGTTCAAAGGTTAGCATGACATTCCCTCTTCCTCGTCTGTGATTGTGTATTTGCCGCCTGCGTTCGATATCTTCTCTAACATCACAGACAGACGTTTACCATTCAGTTCCGTGCCGACGAATCGTTGCCCGTTTTTATGCGCGTTGACGCCGACTAAACCGCGCCCCATGCACAAATCCCCGATAACGTTGTAACCCTCATACACAGTTATCCATTCAATGATATCCTCTTCATCCATACCGTTCAGGGGAAGTTTTTTGCGTTTCTGGCTACCTCGGATTACATAACATAGACTATTTTTTTTGTGATAGTACGTGCTATTGAAAAAGGTGACAATGGGATAGAGCTTTTTCATTTCCATGATGAATTCCGCCGAACCGCACTGAGGGCAGAAGTCAGGCGGGTTTGTAACCACCGCCGTGACCTCATACCCATGGTCTTTCAGTTCTATGTTCGTGATTTCTAAGGAGTCGAGATTGAGTATATTCATCCAGGCAACTCGCCCCCAACTCCGTTCTAACATAGTCGAGCGTCAAACGGGCGTGCTCCGAAACTTCATCGACAGTTGTTAGGGTCTGGTCTGCGCCTGCTGTTTCGGCCACAAAGACAACCAAATTGTCGAGAATCTTTCCGTAGTGGCTGAATGATTCTTGATACGATTCTATCAAGTCTTTTCGATATTGAATGTCTGTTTTCAATGAACGATTCTCCTCTTTGAGTGCTCGGATTTCAGAGAGGAGAGTTTCTAAAAGGTGTATGTTCTGAGCCACATACTTTGCCTGTTCAAACTGCTGTTCTGTCATCATGCAAGCACACTCTCATCTTCGACGTATTCTTCATTTTGGATGACTTCAAATTCGTCATTCCAAATGAAGAAGTTTGGGTATGGGGAACGGTCAATCCAGACTCCCTCCGATTCCTCTTCTATGACATCGTAGATGTGCCCAATCAAATCCGTAATCTTTGGCAAATCGTGTGTGCTTGCTGTAATTCTCACCTTCACGATTATCATCTCCTTTACCTACATTTTACTACTTCAAGGAGGTGATTTAAACACGGTTTTACGAAGAGCCATTTAAAGTGATCGCCTTAAATGGCGGTTTTTTATGTCTAAATCGTTGTTTTAAGCAGTGCTCTACATTTTACGATACGTTTAGTAAAAAGGGCAGGGGAGGCACATGAAGAAAAATAGACGCGCACTAGATCGCCAGATCATGTTCACTGATCACGCTTTGCAAAGGTGTTACGAGAGGTTTATAAGTCCTAAAAACATATCGAAAGATCTCCGCTGTATCATAGACGGAAGCCCTGAACGCGGCATTTATAAGCGGAGGTTAAACGGGTGTGTTATTGTGTACGAACGAACCGAAATCGGAGCTGCAATCATCACGGTATATAGGAGAAAGAAATGGTTGGGGGATGTTAAAGTTGATTGATTATTCGCCTTTATACGGTAAGACCTGGTGGGTTTGGGAAGTGGACAAATGCGGCGGGGTACAGGGTATTATTAATACCTGTAAAGCAACCGGAGCGCGTGGGGCGGTTGTCAAAGCTTTTGATGGCGTGAATACCTGGCCACAGTGGGAGCAATCGGTATATACACTCAAAGCAGCAGGCTTGGTAGTTGGAGCGTGGGGATATGTGTATCCTGCTAATATAGACCAAACTGCACAGGCGGCATTAGCAGCGCTCGAAAAAGCAGACTATCTCATCATTGATGCTGAAAGTGAATTTGAAACATCAGGAACAGCAGCGCATCAACTCGGGGACCTTATAAGAGCAAAAGTGCCGGATGCTCTAATCGGTCTAACGACGTTTGCCCTACCGGAACTACACAGCTCTTTCCCTTATAGCACCTTTTTGGTATGGACAGACTTCATAGCACCTCAAGTCTACTGGGCTGATGCCCAAATGGGTGCGGCAGACATGCTTAATCAATCATTGGATCAATTGCAGAAGCTATCTAAAAAGCCTATCTATCCTGTCGCTCAAGGTTATCCACAAGCACTGCCGTCTGAAATGGCAGAGTTTGGAGCAACAGCTGTTAACCGTTGGGTTGGCGGACTGTCTTTTTGGGACATACAGAGTACAACACAAGACATCAAAGATTCCGTAAAATTAGTAGAAACCTATAGACCGAAGCAAGGTGTGCATAATCCTGTTGATAAGATGTGGACAACGTCAGAATTCAACGCCGCGCTCGATTCTGCTATCAAAACTTTGGAGGGATATAAAAAATGATCGACTGGAACCTTATCTTGAGTGTATTGGTCGGAGCTGCTGTCCCTGGTCTTGGGTGGTTGGGGCACGCGAAAGGCTGGTGGGGCGCGATGGTGAGAGACATTGAACCGATCGCAGAACCTTTGGTTAAGGACCTACAGCGGGTGTTAGATTCAGGCAGACTTGGCGCAGAAAACACAGACTATAAAATTGCGCTAGGCGAGACAAAAAAGCAGGCGTTGGACAGTGCATTACAATCGCTCGTACAAATCGGAGCAGCTGCAAGTGGCAGGGGATTAGACCAACTCAACAAATATGATCTTGGGTATATTTCGGAATTTATAAAAGAGCATATCCAGCCTTCTTGGCGTTCGGAAGTGACACCGGAAGCGGTCTCAGAGGCTATCAAAGAGGTGCTAGGATTGCTCGCGGAGTTGAAAAAGCCTCAGAGCGCCTAAACTAACTTACAGAATGGTTAGCATATTGTACGACCCCTTAGAATCATTAGGGAGAATGGCTCATTAATACTCGGTTATATGTGCACAAGATTTCATTGGAACCACTTATCACTATCGATAAGTAGATTAGAAGGGGTCTCATTCTAGAGGCCCCTTTTCCAATTCCCCTTCCTCCATGATATATCCCCATAAGTCTTCGAGAGACACCTCAAGTGCTTTTGCAATTCTAAAGGCATTTACAAGATTGGGAAGACGTTTCCCGTTAACGATTAAGCTCAATGAGGTTTCGGTCATGCCTGTTAATTGAGCTAACTTCCTTAGCTGGATTTGTTTTTCAAATAAAAGTCGTTTTAATGGTGTCATATAGATTATTTCTACATGACTAAGTTTTGTCCTCTTAATAAGGACTAACTATGCGTAAAAAAATGATTGACTACAATGAATAATGGAAAAGCAGTCTCTAATAGTATCTGTCGTCACCACAAAACGTATTGAAACGGGGCGATGAGAATGATGGGCGAAAAAAGGAAAGCTGTTAGCTTTAATCTCGATAACGTTAGAGAAAGAGCCATGTTTGAGTATGTATCTAAAACAAATTTCTCCAAATTAATAAAAAAATACTTGGAGTATGAATTGCAACGAATCGCAGCTGAACATGTAGTTAATCAACAACGCGCGATGCAATCAAGCAATACGTCCACAACGGCTACACTTCACAACGATTCACAAAGCTATGTAGCACCATCTAACAGATTAAAATGATTAATTGAACAACCCTGGATCAGGGGTCGGCCGCCGCTCCAACTTGTCTATCGGCATTGCTCTTAACCATTTCACTCCTTGACGAGCATTACGTGTCTACAGAGATAAAAAGGGCCCGACAAACGGCGACTGGCAGAAAATGTGCATCGCATCACATCGTGACACATTGCAGCACATCAACGAGGAGGTATTTGCATGCCGATCTTCACAACAGCTTTTGGGATATCGACTGCAGTAGGAGTATCTATGCTTGGCTGGCGCTTGCTCAACAGTCGCCCCCAGTGGCAACCAAAGATTGTGCTGCAAGTACAACAATCTTTCCGTGCAGCCAGTCTTGGATTGCAAGGTGGGGGTGATTGGCCGGTGGAAAAGGTCCAACGGATCACGTCGGGCAAAGGGGAAGGTCTGCTGCAAGGCTGGAAGCTCATCATGCGATATCCCGCCGGTAAGAATCTGTATGATGTGCAGAACAAGCTAGACAAGATCGCTGAGTGGTTAGAGTCGGACATGAAGGCGCAAGGAGTAGGAAACAGACTGTATCTGACCATCTACGATACTAAAGCTATGACAGTGGTTCCCTATACGAAAAAGATCGTGAAGGAGTGCTCGGGATCTTGGAAGGTTCCGGTCGGTCTCGCTGAAAAGGGTTGGATCTACCACGACTTCGATCTCACGCCTCATTTCCTTATCGGTGGTGCTACTAACATGGGCAAAACAAACTACCTTTTCTCGCTTGTGTATACGTTGTTTCGCGCTCATACAGCTAGCGAAATGCAACTGTACATTGTGGATATGAAGAGAGGTATTTCGTTCCGTTTTATGTATGACACGCCTTATGTGGCAGCTATGACGGATGGCAAGGCAGAGTTGCATATCGAACGACTGAATGAAGCGCTTGAACTCGTTGAAAAAGTAGTTACTGAGATGCATAGCACCTACGAGCAGCTAGATGAGTGGGGAGTTACTGACTGGAAGGAAGCTAAAGAGCGTGGTCATACGATTACGCACCGTTTCTTGATCATTGATGAATGCGCTGAGATGAGAGGGAATGACAAAGAATCAAAGCTAGTTTCAGAGAGGATATGGTCCACTATCGCAAGTATCACACAGTTGGGCAGAGCAGTGGGAATTCATGTCATCCTGTCTACTCAGAGACCAGAGGTCGATGTTGTGCCAGGCCTTGTCAAAGCCAACTTAGATGCACGTCTCGCATTCCGGCTACCCGACAGCGCGAGTAGCATGACGATTCTTGGGCGTGGTGGAGCTGAGCATTTGCCTCCTATCAAAGGCCGGGGATTGTATCTCACGCATGAACTGCAGATGATACAGACGCCGAAGGTTGATATAGACAGCATCCGACTCAGAGCCAGCTTGTTGATTAAGAGTAGATCAAAAGGAACCACATCGCTACCTGCAGAACCATTTTCTACTGAGTGGGAGGAAGGAACTTGAGAAGGAGACCGAGAGGCATTAAAAGTGTACTTGCAGGACACGCGCAGAAAATAGCTCAAGTGTCAGATGGTGTAGTGGAAGGCATTATGATATGGGCGATTTGTGTGAGTATCTTATTGACTCCTTTAGTGTTCGACGGTTGGATGAAGATAGCAGAGAGGGTGATTGACCATGCAATCGGAGGGAAGTGAGTATACACAGCCGGTGGATCTCAGACGCTTTATGAGCGGGTTTCCTAACTCGGATGATCAAGCACCAAGTAGATGTAGTTGTTGCGAAGGTGAGCACTGGAAGTATGTGTGGCGTGGGCGCTTGGAAGGCTTCGCCATGATCGCGACAGGGGTGATTGTATGGCGCATCGTGATGATCTTATCGAGTTTCTTTCCATCGTAAGGATTGCTAATACGGAGCAAATAGGCAGACTCTTCTTCGCTGATCGCGGCAGCCCTGACAAGCGAGCAAGTGAAGCGTTGTGTGCACTCGCCAAAGAGAAGCTAGTCGAAGGTGAGATTATCAGGATGGGTGAACCGAAGTTGTGGAGATTGACGAAGAAAGCGAAGGATTTAAAGGGTATCGAGCAAAGAGGAATCCCGTTTAACACAATAAAAACTGTTCATTGGCAATCAATTACCGATTTGTATATCAGACTAAGCAATATAGAACGCCCTTTGTTTTTTATTCCAGAGTACCGTGAAGTCATCGATAATAAGAGAACCTTTTCGCCTGATGCGTGGTTAGTTTGGCGCAAAAGACCATTTTTTGCAGAAGTTCAACTAACGGCTATGCCTTCAACCAGATGGAAAGATAAGTGGAATAGTTACGAACTTTTTTATTCGAACTTAAATAAAAGAGCTTTCCAACCTAAGCCACCTGCGAGGCCGGTAAAACCCCAAGTACTTGTCGTGACTCGACAAACGGATGTCACAATAGGTTCTCCTAAAGGGGTGGAAATAGTAAGATTAGACACCCTGCTTTCCGTCAATACTAGTCACTCAGCAAGAGATTACAGCAAATAATTGGAATAAGTCTTGTAAACCGCGCTATATCTATCATTGACAATGTATAGAGTTATAGAGTACCTTTACTCCCCATATCAGTTCCATTGAACGGGGACATAGGCATCCATCTTTAGAATATGCCATTCGCATTGCAGAAGCATTAGGAGTACCGATTGGCTACTTTTGTGAAGGTGCCGAAATCACGAGTTTACCTGAAGATACTAGCTATGGGGGGCCGAGTGACCTGCCCGGATATTTGCAAAGTTTCATCATGCGTGAGTCAGCGCAGCCCTATATCGCCATGGCACAACGAGTCAGTCGATTAGAAACCTCCGATTATAAGATGCTGTGTACTTTGATTGAGATTATGATGCAGCGAAAAAAATATCGCAGCATGTCAGAGGACTCATTTTAACGCGCTTCCTTTACATAGGTGGCCAATGAATAACCAGTCCGGTATCGTTAGTTTTCATAATAAAGAGAAAAGAGAGTAGGCGACCTGGACGGGCCGCCTACTTATGCGTTAGTATGTGGCAACTCCTGATGTTGCTGTACCATAACTATAGGTTGGGACGAACAGGAAGAACAACACGAAAATAATTAGGAACACAACTGCCCATCGTGTGTATGCGCCAAATACACCCATTGTAATTCCTCCTTTTCTGCAAATTATCCGAACGTCAGGAGCGGAGTTTTTCTATATTCCTCGATCATCTCCATTCCTTGCTGACGCGGATACTTCAATTTACGCGCAAAGAAAATCTGCCGTATAGGCAAATCCCCCGACCATTTTGCCTATTTTCAAACTTAATACACGGGAACTGTGTTACACACTTGTTGATAAACTGGAACTAATAAGAAAAACAGAACAAAGATAATTAAAAATACAACTGCCCAATGCGTATACCCACCAAAAGTGCCCATGTTGTCACTCCCTCATGTGTGATGGTCTAAGATACGCTGGATGAACAAATGCGTAGAGGCGAATGACGGGGGGAATTAGCCTAACTTTACGATAGAATGGACATTTGATACGTTATAGTAATAGAGAAAGCGTTTTAGTCATCAGTAGTGAGGAAATCTCCTGAAATCCGCTAGATCATAAGAGGGGGAAGATACATGTCGCTTATTTCCGACTTGCGTTCATTATTGACATCAGAACAGGTTTCTGTGAATGAGACGATATTAACTCACCACAGTCGGGATGAATCTTATCATACACCGATCAAACCAGATATCGTCGTATTTCCACACAGCACCGAAGATGTAGTGAAAATCGTTCAATACGCAAAATCGCATTATATTCCAATTATCCCTTTTTCAATCGGAACAAGTCTAGAAGGCCAAGTCATTCCAGTGCAAGGTGGAATTAGTCTTGATATGACCGAAATGAATCATATTTTAGAGATTCGCCCAGAAGACTTTCTTGTTCGGGTCGAGCCGGGCGTAACAAAAGATCAACTCAATGCAGAGCTTGCCCGCTACGGACTATTTTTTTCTGTAGATCCTGGTGCAAACGCCTCAATCGGAGGTATGGCTGCCACAAATGCAAGCGGGACGACCACAGTGCGCTACGGAGTTATGCGCGATCAAGTCCGTGCGATGGAGGTTGTATTGCCTGATGCAACGGTGATGAAAATAGGTTCACTTGCAGCTAAATCGGCGTCCGGCCTCAATCTTACAGGATTATTTGTCGGTTCAGAAGGAACCCTTGGTATATTCACTGAACTTTGGTTAAAAGTATATGGATTGCCAGAAACCTCAATTGCGGTACGTGCCACTTTCGAAAGTATTGAACATTGTGTCAAAGCATCGACCGCAATCATGGGTGTTGGAATTCCTGTAACGCGGATTGAATTGGCTGACTCTGCCATTATTGCTGCGATTAATCGTTACAAAGAGGTTGACTACCCGGTTTCGCCGACTCTCTTTCTCGAATTTCAAGGTGCAAAAAAATCGCTTGGGTTCGATGTTGAACTCGCGATATCCATTATGCAAGAGGAAGGTCTCACACATGTAGAGATGATTAAAGATGAGGGTAGCAGACGAAAACTATGGGATAATCGACATGTAGCCGCGCTTGCCTTTCGTGCAAGCGTCCCTGGTAAGGAACAGATGGCTACGGACGTATGTGTTCCTCTCTCCAAACTACCTGAAGCCGTGCTAGATGCAACTCAGGCAATCCAGGAATACGGTGTTTATGGCAGCATCGTAGGTCATGTCGGGGATGGCAATTATCACGCAGTGTTATTAGTTGATCCAACCGATCAAGATGAAATGCAGCGTGTAGCGAACGTGAATGCACGTCTAGTCAAATTCGCGCTCGCATGTGGGGGAACTTGCACTGGAGAACATGGTGTAGGGCTCGGCAAAAAGAAGTATCAAGCGCTTGAACATGGGGAATCCCTTGTGCTCATGAGAGCCATTAAACAGCTAATTGATCCCGAACATATCATGAACCCGGGGAAATTACTCGATGAGTAGCTGATGGTCTCATGCCCTATTGTATCCTACTTGCCTGATTTAGACACGAAGCAGGCAAGTGGGAGGGGACCAGAAAGTAGTGCGTATCACAGCGTCTTAACGACGCGTACATCATGTAAGATCGGAATCGTCGTCGTCAGAGTCTGCAGGAATGCATCAGTTAATTCTTCATCCACTTCACAGACGGTAATTGCAGTCCCGCCACGACTCCAACGCTCTAAGGATAAACGCGCAATGTTGTAGCCTTCTGCCTCTAATCGTCGTGAAATCATCGAAATAAACCCTTTTTGATCGACATGATATAAAATAAGCGTTGATTTCTCCCCGCTAAATTTCACAGGTAACTCATCTAGTTCTTGAACCTCGACTTTCCCTCCACCGAGCGAACTAGCAATTAACTGTGCGGTTTTTGTGCACCCTCGCAAAATGACTGAAACGGTATTGGGATGGTAATAACCTAGATTTACCTGCGAAAACATATACGCCAATCCAACTTCAGTTGCCAATTTATTTGCTTTCGGTACTTGCTCACTCTCTGTAGTTAATCCGAGTACACCAGCCAATAGAGCCAAGTCTGTTCCATGACCACGGTAGGTTTCTGCAAACGATCCCATCAACTGAAAGGTAACTTCAGTTGGAGGTTCTCCAAGCACCTGTCGAGCAATGTTGCCAATCCGAACCGCACCTGCCGTATGAGAACTTGAAGGTCCAACCATAATGGGACCGATAATGTCAAATACACTATTATATTTCATAGCGTGCACCCCTCCATCATGTGGATTTTCCAAAAATAGATTCCCGCAAACGTATCCCTGTTGGCGTCGAGGCAAGACCCCCAATTCCTGTCTCGCGAAGCGAGAGCGGCATTTCTTGGCCAATCGTTCGCATGACTTGGATCACCTCATCAGGTGGAATCACACTCTTCACACCTGCAAGGGCCATGTCTGCTGCAGCCAGCGCAGTAATGGCATGCAAACCATTGCGAATAATACAAGGGATTTCCACCAATCCAGCTACAGGATCACACACCAATCCGAGTGAATTTTTCAATGCAAGTCCTACCGCATGACCTACTTGCTGTGGTGAACCGCCACCAATTTCCACAAGTGCAGCTGCAGCCATGGCGGTAGCTGAACCTACTTCCGCCTGACATCCACCAGTTGCTCCAGCAATAGAGGCAGAATTGGCGATGACAAGCCCCACGGCTGCAGCCGTCAATAATGATGAGACAATGTCTTCTCGTTTGTATTTTCCAGAATCCAGAACCGAAACTAAAACCCCCGGTAATATACCTGCCGATCCCGCTGTAGGAGTCGCAACAATGCATCCCATACCTGCATTCACCTCAGACACAGAAAGCGCATAAGACATCGCGCGCAGAGTCGAAGGATTCACGAATGTGCGGCCTTGTTCGATATATTTTTTTACTAAATAGGCGTCACCGCCTGTCAACCCACTGCGAGAATACACAGGTTCGTGAACTCCTTTTTGCGCTGATGACTCCATTACGGTAAACTGTTTTTCCATCTGTTCCATTATTTCAGATCGGGTTCGCCCCGTTTGTTCTTGTTCTACAGCAAGAATAAGTTCTCCGATTGATACATGTTGACTTTCAGCCAACGCGATCAGCTCATGTAGATATTTAACCGACATTCAATCACCCCTATATCGACTACTACACGAAAATAAATCCACACAAAAAAGAGACATGCGGATATTAGCCCTCGCATGTCTCTGCCTCGATACCTGAGAGTTCCCCTTCGTGATAGATCAAAGGTTACCCCGTGGGTAGTCGTTTGACGACTTTTCCAGAGTTGCATCATCTAGCGCTATGAAACCTGAGAGATTCTGTGTGCGGTGAGGTTCCGAACACATTGCCCCATCGGTGGTAGTTAATACGCTCTCACGCTAGAGTCATATGCCTATCGATTCGATTACGAATTCGTTTTCATGCTACTGGAAACCAAGGAGAAAAGTCAAGTAAATGACCGATTAGACTTTCTTGTAGCATTCTGCGTATTGTCCAAACCTTCGAATATAAGCTACAATAAATAATATTAAACTAAAGGTGGCGAATAAGCATGAATCCAACCAATGAAATCGAATTTATTCAAAAAAGCGAGCGAATACAACCACCAAAAAATTATACACAGAACAGCAATGTGCAGTCTATTGAAGACTATCAATTTATGTACACACAATCCATCAAGGATCCAGAATCGTTTTGGAGTCAGATTGCTGATGAACTTGACTGGATAAAACGAGAAGATGAAATCATTAACGGTTCTATGCCGGATTTTACATTTTTTCCTCGCAGCCTTTTAAACGTTTGTTACAACTGCGTGGACAGACACGCGCTACACCCACAACGGCGCAATAAAGTAGCTCTCTTCTTTGAAGGGGAAAATGGTGAGAAACGTGCATTGACTTACCTGCAACTGTACAGAGAGGTACAAAAATTTTCGAACGTCCTACTCTCATTCGGTTTGTCCAAG
Source organism: Bacillota bacterium (assembly GCA_021821085.1). Classification (GTDB taxonomy): domain Bacteria; phylum Bacillota; class Bacilli; order Alicyclobacillales; family SLC66; genus Sulfoacidibacillus. Next base: position 24,106 of record JAKACV010000024.1, read on the forward strand.
GGGGACGTCGTAAGCGTATACATGCAAAATATACCTGAAACCTATGTCGCTTTGCTCGCGTGTTTTCGATTGGGTATTATTTATAATACTGTATTTGCTGGTTTTTCCCCAGAAGCATTGCGAGAACGAATCATGAGTTCGCATGCCAAAGCGGTCATTTGTTCAAATGGAAGCTATCGTAGAGGGAAAGTTTTAAATTTAAAAGAAACTGTAGATGCCGCCTTACGCGATGATCATCCCGTGCAACACGTGGTGGTTTTTTCTCACATCGCAGATCTTTCGGTTTCAATGACGCCTGGGCGAGATCACGATTATACAGAATTAATGAACAATGCCTCAGCATCATGTGAAGTCGTTCCGCTGGAGTGCAACGATCCTGGATTACTTATTTTTACGAGTGGAACAAGTGGTAAACCAAAGGGAATCGTGCATGCAGGAGGGGGATTTTTGCTAGGCACGTATGCCTACTCAAAATATCAATTAGATTTACGGGATGAAGATGTCTATTGGAATACGGCCGATATCGGCTGGCTAACATCCCATATTTTTGTCTTAGTAGGAGGACTTGCTCTAGGCGTAACGACCATCCTTTATGAAGGCGCTATTGATTACCCCCATCAAGGACGTGTCTATGAAATGATTGAGCACTATCAAGTCAATAAACTATTCTCGGCTCCCACAGCATTTCGCATGTTGATGAAATACGGAGAAACTCTCGCAAAACAATACGACTTATCCTCCATTAGATTACTCGCATCGGTTGGCGAGCCATTAAATCCAGAAGCGTGGCATTGGCTCTATCGCGTGATTGGTGGGAATCGCGCCGTCATTAACAACACATGGGGTCAAACAGAGACGGGGGGTACACCACTCGCCTCGTTGCCTGGAGCCACACCAATGAAACCGGGATCATGCGGAGTACCATTTTTTGGACATCATCTCGATATCGTGGATCAGGAAGGTCACTCTGTACAACCCGGAACTCCTGGATTCCTTGTGATTCGATCCGTATTTCCATCACTGACAAGAGATGTTTTTGGTGATCATAAGCGGTATCTCGAGAATTACTTCGATCCCATGCCGGGGGTATATTTTACAGGAGATAGTGCTGTTCGCGATCAGGATGGTCAATACTGGGTGTTAGGTCGTGTTGACGATGTCATAAATGTCTCTGGACATCGCATTAGTACGATGGAGATGGAGAGTTCCCTTATTTCACATGAAGCGGTAGTAGAAGCGGCAGTAGTGGGGCAACCAGATGAAATTAAAGGGTCGGTACCTGTAGCTTTTGTTACGATTGACAAACAATTCACAGTGAATGAAGCACTACGACTTTCATTACAACGTAAAATCATTGCGGATATCGGTTCATTTGCCAAACCTGATCGTATTCACTTTGTAAATGTAATGCCCAAAACGCGTTCGGGGAAAATCATCCGCCGTATGCTGCGAGAAATTATCAAAGAGGGGACTGTCCACGGTGATGCGACAGGTCTTGAGGACAGCGACATACTAGATACACTCATTGCAGAGGTCAAGGATGATTCTTCTCACCCTTTGTCCTGAAATAAACATCATCACGGTTGAGTGGGAAGCATTTTGTTTGGCTTTAGGTCACCAAGAGAGTAGATTTCAAGTCGAGGTCGATCTCTTGGTACCAGACCCATCCACGTGCTGGCACAACACAGTACAAAGATGCGACTGAGCCCCATTTTTGTACTGTGATGTCCGTCGTCCACTTCAAGCCTATAGTCAATCTTCTCTCGCTTGTTGGATCGCTCGACGTTGTTCTCCGTTTGTAAGCGCCATTCCACTCATTACTGTTTCGGGGGACAGGTGGAAACAAGCGAGAATTTGTCCTTCGTGTAGGTGTACACGCGCCGACCGTAGGACGAGTCAAAACAAGGAGAATCACAAGTGTACACACCCTTTGCATAAGAGGGTTGCGGTACTTGCGTCGACCTCGGGTACGGTCATACTACCCGAGGTCTTTTATTTCCATGCCCTTTTGGCAAACAGGCAGCATCCAGTAATACCCGTTTCCGATGCCACCCAGGGTAACACTGCTCACACAATCGATGCATTTCTTGGCCTTTTTACGGGAGAGAATCTCGGTAAACAGGTAGTCCAAGTGGCCGAACGCTACATCATAACGGTCGAAGGATCGCTTACCAAAGGCATCAACAGGATATATCTAAACTCACGTCTAGAGCACGTACAGAATGCGTAAGCCATCCGACAGAAATAAAGTCAACTCCAGCCACGGCGTAATCTGCAATAGTTTCCAACGTCATCCCGCCCGAAGCCTCTGTCATCATACGCCCATCGACTAATTGGACTGCGGTTCGTACTTGATCTGGTTGCATATTGTCTAATAGAATCACATCAATTGGTAAATGTACGGCTTCTTCAACTTGTTCTAACGAATCTGTTTCAACTTCGATCTTCACGAAAGGTCCCAGACGCTCTTTTACGCGTTTTACTGCAGCCGTAATGGATCCCATTATCGCAATATGATTATCTTTGATTAAGACCGCATCATATAATCCAACACGGTGATTCCGCCCACCGCCCACCACCACAGCATACTTATCAAACATCCGTAAACCCGGCGAAGTTTTTCGCGTATCGATAATTTGCGTAGGGTATTGTTTAATCATTTCACACAATAGATGCGTTTGGGTTGCAATCCCTGACATTCGTTGCAAAAAATTCAAAGCAACGCGTTCAGCCGATAGAATAGCCCGCGCCTGGCCTGTTATCTCTGCAAGAATGGTTCCCGCAATGACATCCTCGCCATCACGTAAACGAGCTTCCACGTGAACTTGAGGAGAAAGCATTGCAAATGTCTCGCGCACGATATCTAATCCAGCGATTCTTCCTGGGGATTTTGCCAATAATACGCCCCTTGCTTCGACATGTTCATCAAAAATCAATTCAGTTGTAATGTCTTCTGTTCCAATATCCTCAATCAACGCTTGCCGAATCGTTTGTGAAATTAGTAATGGATTCATCTTGTCCCTCCACGTTTAGAACCTGAATCGAATGTTTTTGAAAAACAACTGACATTTCTTTATAATCGGAGCGAAAATGTGCCCCGCGGCTCTCTGTACGCCATAGTGCAGCGCGTGCAACAAGCAGTGACGTCGTGAGTAGACTGTGATTTGCATCAGACACTTTCGGCCAACGTTGCGAATAGTCGGTTAATGCCTCAACTGCTGCAGAGAGTTGCCGATGCTCCCTCACAATCCCCACATTTGTCCACATGATCTTTTGAATCTGGGCAAGTAACGCAAGATCCGGTTTTACAGCAGACCCTGTGGGAAAATAATCAGGCCAAGTGGTCGTACGATACTGTACGTTTGAAAGAGAAGGGAGTTTTATCATTTGGATAACCGCTCGCTGCGCCATCACAAGCGCTTCTAAGAGTGAGTTGCTGGCAAGGCGATTCGCCCCATGTAATCCGCTTGAAGCGACTTCACCAACAGCAAATAAACGCGGAATCGAAGAACGGCCATAAGAATCGGTCGCAATCCCCCCCATCGCATAGTGAGCAACAGGTGTAACAGGTAGAAGGTCACTACGTGGTGAAATTCCTACACTTGTACATAAGCGATAAATAGCAGGAAATCGTTGTTCAAAATGACGTACGCCAGTTGCATCAAGAAAAACGTCGTGTCCTTCAGACATTTCTGCGAAAATGGCTCTTGACACAACATCTCGAGGCGCAAGATCCTCCCATTCATGATAATGAAGCATAAAGGGACGTCCATGTTCATTCACCAATTTTGCGCCTTCGCCACGCACAGCCTCAGAAATCAGTGGAGTCATGTGCTGAGCTTCAGACGAAACCCGAAGACCAGTTGGATGAAATTGAATAAATTCCATATCGCGTAAAATCGCACCTGCTTGGTACGCAAGCGCATATCCATCGCCTGTAGCCCATTGATGATTTGTCGTGTAGTCATATAGTTGTCCTAGTCCACCTGTCGCAAGCACGACAGCCCGTGAACGAAATCGTATGAAAACTCCTTTTGAATCAACTGCCCATGCACCTGTACACTGATTTGCTTCCATCGCGAGTTCAGTCACATATATCCCCGGATATATGACGATATTTGGATGTTGCTTGACCCGCTCGATTACTCTCTCAGTAATACCTCTTCCCGTTTGATCTCCATCGACGTGTAGAATACGTGGGCGACGATGTGCACCTTCCATCCCTAAGTGAAGATCGCCATGTGAATCAGTATCAAAGATCACTCCTAAGCGATGTAGGGCATGAATTACACTTGGGGCAGCATTTACAATCATGCTTACGATTTGTTCGTCACAAATCCCCTGCCCAGTGCGCAACGTGTCTTCTACATGTAATTGAAAGCTATCGTTTTCTCCATGAACGGCGGCAATGCCACCTTGCGCCAAGAAACTATTGCTCGATTGAACATCGTCTTTTGTGACCAGTGCAACACGACCCTGCTCTGCCGCGAGCAAGCTACACATGAGTCCTGCTAAACCTGTGCCAATGATCGTAAAATCTGCAACAATTTCAGTGATTGCCAACGTGTATAGCCTTCTTTCTTTCTCAAACTGATTCTATTATCCCTTTATGTATTTTCTGTTGTCAATATAAATGTATATGCAGTTAATTTAACAACGTAAAACTGCAGTGAATAATATCACGGCAGCTATACAGGAAATGCCCAATATTAAGTTTGACTGTGCCACCTAAAGTCTCGACGCTTTCTACTGTATCTATTATAATCAATCTAATCCCATCTCCTATATACATTAGGTAATGTTCGGAAGGAGGGGTGTATGTTGCGGGTTTTAATCGCTCCCGATTCATTCAAGGGATCGTTGTCAGCATTCGCGGCTGCTCATCACATGGCAATCGGTATACGAAAAGCAATGCCCAATTGTGACGTGGACTTATTGCCTATTGCTGATGGAGGCGAGGGCACGGTTGATTGCATGGTGGAAGCTATCGGAGGTAAGAAAGTAACCACTCGTGTACATAATCCTCTTGGTGAATGGATTGAAGCACAATATGGAGTACTTACTGACGGAACGGTTGTTATTGAGGCTGCCGCTGCAAATGGTCTCGAATTAATCGAGAAATCTAAACGTGATCCCCTCATCGCAAATACAATTGGTGTTGGGGAATTAATACAAGATGCTCTTGATGCGAATCATACCTCCTTTATTATTGGCCTTGGCGGAAGTGGGACAAACGATGGAGGAATAGGGATGTTACATGCCCTGGGTATCCGATTACTAGACGCAAAGGGAGACATATTGTCACCGATCCCCTTAGCGTGCCGTTCTTTAGATTCGTTCGACATTTCCCACATACATCCAAAATTACACACGGCAAATATTCGAATAGCGACTGATGTTGATAATTCTCTTTGTGGAATTAATGGCGCTACAGTAGTCTTTGGTCCACAAAAAGGTGTGCAACCCGAGTGGATCGAACCCCTTGATCAGGCTCTTGCGCAGTTTGGTAACGTTCTTGAAAAACAATTTGGCGTGTCTATTTTAAATAGACGGGGGTCAGGGGCTGCCGGTGGAATGGGAGCTGCATTTGTCGGGATACTTGGTGCTACCTTGGACCGTGGAATTGACCTAATTCTTAACATCGCAAAGTTCGATCAGCGAGCGGCACTGGCAGACCTCATCCTTACAGGTGAAGGAAAAACGGATTCACAAACGTTGCAGGGCAAGGCTGTTTATGGAGTTGTTCGACGAGCCGCACAGTTATCGATTCCTGTCCTATGCGTATCTGGCTCATATGAATCTTCTGCGAATCCTCTCTATGATCTTGGACTTGATGGCCTGTTATCGATCATCCCAGGTCCGGTCCCGTTGGAGCAGGCACTGTTTTATGCTGATCACTTTCTTGAACAAACAAGTTATGCTGCCTTTCGAATCTTTATGGCAGGTAGAAGCAGAGAAAGGAAAAAGTGAATGCTTACTTTACGCCCGGAAGATCACCATCGTATAGAGTCTATTATTCACTACGCGAATCGCTTGCCTATAGATCAATTAGTCACAGGCACTTCTGGCAACATCAGTTGCCTTCTGTCATCTCGTACACATCTTGCTATCACGCCAACTGGTGTGGAATATGGAGAGTTAACAGAAGACAAGATTTCAATTGTAAGTCTGGATGGACATCATGATGGGGGATTTCTCCCATCGTCGGAGACACCCATGCATCTCGAGATTTTTCGCAATCGTCCGGAAGTACAAGCAGTAGTACATACCCATTCAATGTACGCAACCACATTTTCAGTGCGCGGAGTCAGTATCCCGGCATTACACTACATGATCGCGGCTTTAGGTGGTAATCAGATTCCGATAACATCTCACTATGAACCTTTTGGAACAAAAGAATTAGCCCGGACAGTAGTCAATGCCTTGGATGAAAAGTATAAAGGCGTTATCATGCGTAATCACGGGGCACTTACAGTAGGTTCTACTGTGGCAGAAGCCTATAAAAATGCAGTGATACTAGAAGAGATGGCCGAATTATATTATCGAACACTAACAATCGGCGAACCTACATTGTTAAGTACAGAGCAAATGGAACATGTGCTTCATGAATTTCAAACGTACGGTAAACAAAAATAAGTTTTTCTCACTGCATCAATTAAATAATGTAGCCCAATGGATAAGGGGAATCCTATGAATATCCTCCATTTACTCAACCTACCCGCGCTCTTAGATGTACAATCTGTTGTTTGCGTACAACCGCATCCAGATGACAACGAAGTGGGTGCGGCCGGAACACATCAGATACTTACGCAAAAAAACTGCATGATTATATTCGTCACAGTTACAAACGGACATCGCGAAACCTCTCTGTCCTATCCAGATTCCGAACATCTCATCTCGATTCACCCCAACGAGCGGATACGAACTGGTGAAATCTTCGGCGTTACAAAGCAAATTGAACTTGCTTTTCCTGATGGAGAGCACTACTCAGAAGAAGATGTTGTGCCACATCTACTCCACATCTCTTCTGTGAATTCAACCCTGAACTGGTCATGACAATCGATCCTTAGACACCGTATGAAACCAACTCGAAAAACATAAGTCAGGGGGAGATGTTTTGATTCCGGTCAAATTCAAGCCAATCCCAGTCCCACGAATTTGGGGTGGGCACAAGCTTAAACCTCAGTTTCACACGGAAACCGAGCAGGCAATTGGTGAATATTGGGTTTTATCAGGGCATCCCAACGGCACGAGTATTGTATCGGACGGCCCATACTGCGGCAGATCGTTAAATGATTTACTAACCGCGTATCCAGAAGCTTTTCTCGGGATCTCCCCTCAGCCACGTTTCCCTCTACTCATTAAGTACTTAGAAGCTTCACGAAATTTGTCCGTTCAAGTTCACCCAGACGATCACTATGCTAAAGCACATGAAGAGGATTTTGGAAAAACCGAAGCGTGGTACATTTTGGACACATCCCATCATAATCAAGTGTGTCTAGGACATGATTTCACGTCACGCACAGAGTTCGAAACTGCAATTGCAAGAGGAGAACTGTCATCACATCTGAAGTTCCAAAACATTGCTCGCGGAGACACAGTATTTGTACCTGCAGGAATGTTGCATGCATTACTCTCTGGTACAACAGTGATTGAAGTACAGCAGACATCAGATGTTACCTACCGTGTGTATGACTGGAATCGATTGGACAATCATGGAAAGCCTCGTGCGCTTCATCTATCATCAGCAACCGAAGTACTTGATTTTTCCCAAAATGCTAATCCACATCACCTTGCTCAGTCTGTTCTACCAAACATAGGAACCGATTTCTCAAGAAGGCGAATTTCCTGCCCCTTCTTCTCGATTGATGAAGTTATACTCAATTCTCCAAATGAATATGACATACATCATACAGAAACACGACAACTACAACTTGGCCATAAGGGAAATCCCGATGTCCTAATCTGCGTAAGCGGATCAATCAAAATTCCTTTTACAACGGAGAGCGGTGAGACGACACGGCTTTCACTCAGTCCTGGGGAAGTTGGTTTAATCCCGGCAACTTCTGAATTTTATGAAATCAATTACAAGACATCCAGTGTGCTACTTCGTGTTTATTATTAATTCCTGTATACTAAAAAACAACTTAGGAGGAGAAACGACTATGGATCTAGGCCTCAAGAATAAAACGGCGCTTGTGACTGCAGCATCACAGGGATTAGGAAGAGCCATCGCCGTAGAACTAGCAAAAGAAGGCTGCACACTTACGATCTCCAGTCGAAATAGGGAAAAATTAATACTCGCAGAACAATTCATCATTGCACAATCTGACCTGGAATCTACCCAGATTCACTCTATCACGGCAGATGTTACAAAGTCTGATGACATTTCACAACTCATTCAGCAAAGTTTTCAAAGGATGCACAACATTGATCTTTTGGTGACAAATGCTGGGGGACCGCCTGCAGGAACATTTGAACAATTAACAGACGAACAGTGGTTGACTGCGGTCAATCAAAATTTGATGAGTGTTATTCGATTAATTCGTACATCACTACCCTTCATGCGTCAAAATGGAGGAGGGAAAATATTAAACGTCTCCTCCGTATCTGTCAAAGAGCCGATCCCAAATCTGATATTGTCCAATACAGTGCGGACAGCGACAATGGCTATGCTAAAGACACTCGCACGAGAAGTGGCAAAAGATCATATCCAAATTTTCAATCTGGCGCCTGGACGTATTCATACAGACCGTGTACAGTGGCTCGATAAACAGCGCGCAGTGCGTGAAAATAGATCTATTGACGACATCAGATCAGAGGAACAAAGTCATATTCCTTTGCAACGTTACGGTTATCCAGAAGAGTTTGGAAAGATCGCAGCTTTCTTATTGTCCTCTGCTAATTCATATATGACGGGGCAAACGATTTTTGTCGATGGCGGGGCAATTCGCAGTCATTAGTAGCCATGCTGGAAAGGAGTTATTGCGTGATTACTCGTTGTTCATGGGTCACTACAGATCCGCTTTATATACAATATCATGACAAGGAATGGGGAGAGCCTGTTCATGATGACCAGACACTGTTTGAGTTTCTTTTATTAGAAGGTGTTCAGGCTGGACTTAGTTGGTACACGATATTAAAGAAACGAGAAAACTTCCGCCATGCGTTCGATCAATTTGACGCCTCCAAAATAGCACAGTATGACGATAAAAAGCTAACCGAATTAATGCAAGACAAAAGCATTATTCGTAACCGCCTAAAATTGCAAGCAATTGTTCAGAATGCACGCGCCTACTTAAAAATTCAAAATACATATGATTCCTTTAACCAATACATGTGGTCATTTGTAGACGGTCAATCGGTGATTCACCATTGGCGACATAAAGACGAGGTGCCGGGATCATCACCCCTTTCTGATCACATGAGCAAAAAACTTAAAATGGCAGGATTCTCATATGTGGGAACTACGATTTGTTACAGTTTTATGCAAGCCACTGGAATGATTATGGATCATACTATCGACTGCTTTCGTTACCATGAATTATCGGGTCAAATCACCGAATAGCCATCCATTGGAGGTGTGAGGAGATGTCAGAGCAAAATGCTCCTGTAGCCATATCGTTTCAACAAGTCTTTACATCTTTTTCTATTAAAAAAGAACGATCAACCGTATTAAAAAACATAACGGCCACAGTGCCAAAAGGTGATATCGTCGCTTTAATTGGACCCTCCGGAAGTGGGAAAAGTACACTATTATCCCTATGCAATTTACTCCATACTGCTGATTCAGGAGAAGTCCTAGTAGAAGGTGTGAATGTGCTGAATTGGAATGTCACAGAGCTTCGACGCAAAGTGGGTCTTGTCTTTCAATCCCCAACCATGTTTCCTGGAACGGTTCGTGAAAATCTTGCTTTGGCTCGCAGACTGCAAGGATCAACCCTTAATGACCCCGAAAGCCTGCTCATTAATGTGGGATTATCCCCAGATCTTTTAGATCATGATGCTTCTGATCTTTCAGGTGGACAGAAACAACGTATTGCATTAGCGAGAGTCCTTTCCACTGAACCTCATGCACTATTATTAGATGAAGTCACATCAGCACTGGATCCATCCGCAGCGCGGAACGTAGAGGAATGGATTCTACAGATTCATGCAAAGGAGCGAACAACTATGCTCTGGGTGACTCATCATCTTGAACAAGCGCAACGCGTAAGTCAGTGGACATGGCTGATGGTTGATGGACATTTGATTGAAGCGACAGAAACGAAACGTTTCTTCTCATCCCCGCAGTCAGAACATGGACAGCTCTTCCTACAGGGAGAACTGAGCGGATATCTCACATAGCAGATACTCAAAAAGGAGAAGCACCAACATGAGTTTATTAACCCTTTCATTTACCTTGGCCTTTGTGGCGATTGCGATCATTCTTTCGACTTGGTTAAAAATCGGAGTAGAGCGTGATATTATCATTGCAACCGTTCGCTCTACCATTCAACTGCTCATCGTAGGTTACATACTAAAAATCGTTTTTGGTCTAAATAATCCTCTCTTTATTGTTTTAATGATTATTCTTATGATTGCGGTCGCAACTCAAAATGCTTCGAAGCGCGGAAATGGTATTGTTGGTGTTACATGGCGTATTTTGATTGCAATTACGATTGCAGAAGTAATCGCCCAAAGTTTACTGGTTGGTCTCCATATCATTCCTGCTAAAGCCCAATATCTAATTCCGATTAGCGGGATGATCATTGGCAATGCCATGATCGTAAGTGGACTCTTATTAAATCGACTACAATCAGAGGCAGCATCACATAGACAAGAAATCATTACTCTGCTTGCACTTGGCGGAACACCAAAGCAGTCTATGATGCCGTTTGTAAAACAGGCAATCCGCGCCAGTCTGATACCGACCATCGATAGCACAAAAACAATGGGACTCGTCCAATTGCCAGGCATGATGACCGGGCAAATTATCGCAGGAGCTGATCCGATCATTGCTGTGCGGTTTCAGTTAGTTGTGCTCTTTTCCTTTATGGCATCTGCAATGATTGCAAGTATTACACTTGGTTTTTTGACCTATCCGAGTTTATTTAATCAGTACCAACAACTCATCTTACCGGTATCGAGTAAATAAGAGCCTGCTTAGCAGCAGGTAGAAAGGACATGGCATCGTGCGTAGTCGCACGATGCCATGTCCTTTCGGTTGTCCATTCACATGTAAGCTAAAAAATTCTTTCAAAAGTCACTGTGGTTTTGTCATCCAAAGTCCCGCCGTTTTCACATACACACGCTGAGGCAACTCTAAAATGTCGACAACAAGCTGGCCTAAATCCTCTGGTTGCATCATCCATTCCTCGTCGCTCGTTTTTAACCCTGCCTTCGCCGCAAGTTCAGTATTGACTGTACTTGGCGCAAGAACAGTCACACGGATATTGTGTTTGCGTACCTCATACATCAAGGACTCTGTCATCCCCATAATTCCAAATTTAGATGCAGAGTAGGCGCTTGTTGTGGCTGCACCTCGTTCACCTGAAGTGGAACTAATATTAATAATACTGCCGCTTTGTCGCGCAATCATCATAGGCAGAACAGCATGTGTAACATAATATGTTCCTAATAAATTTACGCGAATGATACGTTCCCACTCTTCAGGAGGCATCTCCGCAAGTAAGCCAAACGTACCTATACCCGCGTTGTTGATTAAAATATCTAGGTCACCCAGCTTGGCCGAAAGGGCATGAACAGCGCCATCCACTTGCTCACGCACAGCAATGTCTGCAGTAGTAAATTCTGCACGAACATGGTAGCGCTCACTCAATTCTTTTGCCAGTATGCTCACATCTAATTGAGAACGGGCAATTAAACCTACATTTACTCCCTTTTGTGCAAGAGCTGTAGCGATAGCTTTCCCAATTCCCTTTCCAGCTCCAGTCACAACTGCATTCATTCCCTCTAACTTCATTCTGCACGCCTCCATGATCTCTCACAATACTTGTAACACCTATAGCTTATCACAGAGTTGTTATTGCGTATTCGCTTTCATCAGAATTTGATGTAGAATAGATATATTGAATTTACTATCAGTACGATCATCACGCATCAAGGAGGCGGACGGCTTGATTTCAAACTTTTCAGATGACGATTCGTTCACAATGTGGAACTATTCAAGTAATGATACTACTTCACCTAGCTACGAAAACTTGTATTCACAGTTTCAATGGAATCTACCATCCTATTACAACTTAGGTGTCGACGTTTGTGATCGTCATGCTAAAAATTCTTCTGCGATCGCGATTATAGAAGAAGATCAAACGACAGGGCAGGAAGTGATATGGACTTATCGAGATATAAAAGATGCGTCAAACCGATTAGCCAATGCCCTAACTGCTTTGGGCTGTAAAAGAGGGGATCGCATTGCAGTTTTGCTTTCGCAAAGCCATGAACTTCCAATTGCGCATATCGCGATCTACAAACTAGGAGGCATCGCCGTTCCACTATTCGCCTTATTCGGACCCGATGCGCTTCAGCATCGTCTTAATGATAGTGGAACAAAAATCATAATTACGGATGCAACACACGCAACAACTATCCTTGATATGAAGATACACATCCCAACATTACAACATGTGATCGTAACAGAGGGGTATCTGAAAGGAACACATCTTCTCACAGATCTACTTCATCATGCAGCAACATCTTTTGAACCCGTGCGCACACGAACAAGCGACCCTGCTGTCATTATTTATACTTCAGGGACGACAGGGGCAGCAAAAGGGGCCTTACACGGACATCAAATTCTACTCGGACATTTGCCAGGAGTCAGTCTACCCCATGACTTCGCCCCTAAAAAGGACGATCGTTTTTGGACACCAGCGGATTGGGCATGGATCGGTGGTTTATTTGACGTATTATTTCCAGCCTTGCACTGGGGACTTCCGGTCGTTGCGCATCGAATGCCAAAATTTGATCCTGAAGAAGCGTTTGCGCTCATTGAACGCCGCGAGATCCGAAATGTCTTTCTTCCTCCCACCGCATTGAAAATGATGAGAAAAATTCAACATCCACGCGAACGCTTTAATATACACTTGCGTTCAATCGCAAGTGGGGGAGAACCACTGGGACAAGAGACACTCAATTATGCGGAAGAACAACTAGGCGTTACCATCCACGAATTTTATGGGCAGACTGAATGTAATGTTGTAGTTGGCAATTGCAGTTCACTATTTCCGATCAAACCAAATTCTATGGGACGTCCCATTCCGGGACACAAAGTAGAAATTATCGATGAAAATGGTCACATTACACCTACAGGCACCATTGGCGAAATCGCAATTCGAACACCCGATCCTGTGATGTTTCTCGAATATTGGAACCAGCCACAGGCGACAAAACAAAAATATAATGGTGACTGGCTATGCACAGGAGATCTGGGTTATAAGGATGAGGAAGGGTATTTTTATTTCATTGGACGAAAAGATGATATTATCTCATCCGCAGGATACAGAATAGGCCCATCGGAAATTGAGGAAACTCTCACACAGCATCCTGCAGTCCTTATGGCAGCAGTTATCGGTGTATCTGACATTTTGCGCGGAGAAGTCGTTAAGGCATTTATTAAATTACAAAATCAAGCACCACCAGCACAGACCACAGAAGCTGAAATTCTCACGAAAGAACTGCAAAAATGGGTAAAGGAACGTTTAGGTGCGCACGAATACCCACGAGAAATAGAATTTGTAACAGATTTTCCCATGACCCCATCAGGAAAAATTCAACGCAATGTGCTACGCGAACGAG
>JAKACV010000081.1 GCA_021821085.1 Bacillota bacterium
CACATGAGTGAAGCCTATAGGGTAAGAAAGTCCTGGACGGGGGAGGTATATACCTACCGTTAGCCAAGGGCAAGGGTGTCCACCGCGAGGTGGAATCTGGAGGTACAACTTCGTAGTGCTTTATGAACCGCCCCGTATGCGGACCCGCATGTACGGTGGAATTTAAGAATGGGTTTGAAAGAATCTTGAATTATGTAAGCCAGGCACATCCGAATTGAAGAATTGTCCGTTCTGTTTGACTACACAATTTCTCAATACTCAAGTAATCAATACTCGTGTCGTCCGCGATGAGATCATTCCACTCTAATGGATAGTAACGACTGAGCATACTGAGATGAAACAGGAGCATGAAATGAATCATGGGTTCAGGTAAGTAATGATTCAACACTGCTGGCCACGGCAATTGAGGCCCACCTAATATGAGCTTCTTTGTTTCGAGTCGGTCTATTATAGTAGAACGTGACGGTAGTCGCAGATTAAATAAAGGTAAATACAATGAAATAGTTGGAAATGAGGTTTGTCTAGAAGTTACAAAATCTATGGTAATGATAGATTCGTCAGCGTCTATCGAAGTAATCAATTTCTTAGGATCATATTGTGTCATCCACTGTTTAAATTGTTGCATGGTCAGGTTCCATTTACCAAGTTGCTTTCTAGGTAAATGAAAACAATCTATTTGTTCACTTAAAGGGTAGGTGTTTTCATGGAGCCTTTGCGGTACGAGACCCGTGCGTTGGTAAAGATCAGACTCGGGAATCATGGACCACAAGTCATAGATGCGGAATTGAAGTCCGGTGAACTCGCGGTTTCTATGGTTGTTCTCAATTGATATATCCATATTCTTTGGTGTGAATTCTTCATTGCTAAAGACCTTCTCTGATCTTTGATTCAATCTTTTATTTATCAGATCATGAAGTGCTTGATACCACGATGAGAGTGTTCCCTGTTGTTCAACACGAATGATTTCATCTAAATAGGCGTTGACCATGATTTTTTTACTTTTAATGGAGACTCCATGTTTTTGTGTATGAGTTTGTGGACTTTTGCTTGGATCATTCACAATCATTGTGGCTTTGGCTAAATGAATCAGTGCATAATATAGGAATATTGGGCGAGTGCGCAATGAACAAATTTTTGCGTCGGCAAGAAGAATGTGCATTTGACGTATGGTAGTTGCAAAAGCGTAATAACTATCGTAGGTCAATTGGATGTCTGATCTGTCTCCGTGAATTGCAAGGAGCGTCTCTTTTGCAAGGAGAGGATTTTCTAGGTACTTGAGTGGAAATTCATGATTGCTGTTCACCATAATGAGGATGGGTTCCCTTCTGCTTAGAGTTGACATGGTCTACTTGGCTATGTAGACTTACACATAATATCTACCGGAATTTTAGGTTGTATCCAAATTGAGGAGGTCTATTTGTGACTCGCTGGGAAAGTAAATTTAAAGCCAAGGGACTCACATTTGACGATGTGTTGCTACTTCCGGCCAAGTCTAGTGTTTTACCGCGGGATGTCGATCTCTCTACCTATTTGACGAAAAAAATTAAGTTAAATATTCCTTTGATTAGCGCCAGTATGGACACTGTGACTGAGTCTAAACTGGCGATTGCCATTGCCCGAGAGGGCGGTATAGGTATTCTTCATAAAAATCTATCAATTTCCGAACAAGCAGATGAAGTGGACAAGGTGAAACGCTCAGAAAGTGGAGTTATCACTGATCCGATTTATTTGACTGCTGATCGCCCAATATATGATGCTGAAGCGATTATGGCTAAGTACCGGATTTCTGGGGTGCCAATTGTAGATGCTGACCGACGGCTAGTTGGTATTTTAACCAATCGCGATTTACGGTTTGAAAAGAATTATAGTCGATCCATTGGTGAAGTTATGACACGTGAGCCTTTGATTACAGCGGCTGTTGGGACGACGCTGGAAAAGGCTAAGGATATTTTGCAGCAGCATAAAGTGGAAAAACTCCCTATTGTGGATGTTGAAGGTGTACTGCGGGGTCTTATTACAATTAAAGATATCGAAAAAGCTAAACAGTTTCCGAACGCAGCGAAGGATGGACACGGTCGACTCTTAGTTGGAGCTGCTGTTTCAACTGGTGGTGATGCACTTGACCGAGCTGAGGCACTCGTTCGCGCGGGGGCTGATGTCATCGTTGTTGATACTGCCCATGGGCATTCTGACGGTGTTATACAGATGGTTAAAATACTACGTGCGAAGTATCCAAGTTTAAATCTGATTGCGGGAAATGTGGCAACAGGGGAAGCAACAAGAGATTTAATCGAGGCCGGGGCAGATGCTGTGAAGGTCGGAATTGGACCTGGATCCATTTGCACAACTCGTGTAGTCGCTGGGATTGGCGTTCCGCAGATTACGGCGATTTATAACTGTGCTTCTGTGGCCCGTGAATATCAAGTACCAATTATCGCAGATGGCGGAATCAAGTATTCTGGAGATATCGTTAAGGCAATTGCTGCTGGTGCAAATGTTGTGATGATAGGCAGTTTATTTGCTGGGACAGAAGAAAGTCCAGGGGAAATGGAAATTTTCCAAGGTAGGAGTTTCAAAGTATATCGTGGCATGGGATCGATCGGAGCAATGAAGGCAGGAAGTTCTGATCGTTACTTTCAAGAACAAAATAAAAAATTAGTTCCTGAGGGTATTGAGGGACGAGTGGCTTATCGCGGTCCCCTGAACGATACAGTCTATCAATTGCTAGGTGGTTTACGTGCAGGAATGGGTTATTGTGGTGCAGCGACCATTGTACATCTTCAGGATGAAGCACAATTTATTCGTATTACAGCAGCAGGTTTAAGGGAAAGTCACCCGCATGATGTGCATATTACTAAAGAGGCGCCAAATTATAGTGTATAAATAATGAGGGATGACTCTTGAACATCTGGGCACATCGTGGTGCAAGTGCAGTAGCACCAGAAAATACTATGGCAGCTTTCATGAAAGCTTATGAACTAGGTGCAGATGCAATTGAACTGGATGTTCAACGTTCTTCTGATGGTGTACTTGTGATCATGCATGATGAGACTTTGAACAGAACCACGGAAGGGCGCGGTTATATTTATTCCGCGCCCTTGGCGTGGATTTCCCAGCTTGATGCTGGTTATAAATTCTCACCTGCATTTCGTGGTGAACGAATCCCTACCCTTGAAGAGGTTTTGTCGTTTGTCAAATCGACATCGCTTCAAATTAACATTGAATTAAAGATGATTCAGAATGTGTACCAGGGGATTGAACAGCAGGTTATCTCAACAATTAGACAGTATGGATTAACCGAGCGAACTGTGATTTCGTCTTTTCACTATCCAAGTTTACGTGTGATCAAGGAGCTCGATGCATCCCAACCAATTGGTCTTTTATGTGCACAGCACCATTCGATTAGGCCAGCCTCTGCCAAACAAATTGGAGCCGAAGCGGTTCATCCGCATTGGCGGATAATTACTCCGTCCTACATGACTGAAGCGCTTGAAATAGGGATTAAGGTAAGGCCCTACACAATAAATGACCCAGGTATTGCAAAGGTCTTTAACGCATGGGGAGTTGATGCGCTGATTACAAATCACCCAGGTCTCATGCGTAAAGTCATTGGAACGAGATAACCCGGAATAGTGGACATTATGATATAATTTATGAAGGAAATTCGCAGGATGATTGTTCATCGAATTTCATCAACCTTTGTTTTAACAATGAACGCATAGAGAAGCGTACAGGAGGGGCATTATGGGTACAACGGTAGGTTCAGAGCGTGTGAAACGTGGTATGGCACAAATGCAAAAAAACGGTGTCATTATGGACGTCATCAATTCCGAGCAGGCGAAAATAGCAGAAGCGGCTGGAGCGGTTGCTGTAATGGCCTTAGAGCGGGTTCCGTCAGACATTCGGGCTGCAGGTGGTGTGGCACGCATGGCTGATCCAAGCATTATCGAACAAGTCATGAAGTCAGTTAGCGTGCCTGTCATGGCTAAATGCCGTATAGGACATGTCGTAGAAGCACGGATTTTGGAATCTCTTGGTGTTGACTATATTGATGAAAGTGAAGTATTGACACCTGCAGATGACAAGTTTCATGTCAATAAGCGTGATTTTACCGTCCCATTTGTCTGTGGTGGACGCGATCTAGGCGAAGTATTACGCCGCATCGCTGAGGGTGCGTCGATGATTCGGACAAAAGGTGAACCGGGTACGGGGAATATCGTTGAAGCTGTCAAACACATTAGGATGGTACAGGGCCAGATTCGTAAGATTGTGGCTATGTCTGAAGATGAATTGGCAGCTGAGGCAAAGAATATTGGTGCACCTTTTGAACTTTTACTTGAAGTGCATACTAACGGGAAATTACCCGTTGTTAACTTTGCCGCAGGTGGTATCGCTACGCCAGCAGATGCAGCACTCATGATGGAACTCGGTGCCGACGGGGTATTCGTTGGATCAGGAATTTTCAAATCGGAAAATCCAGAGAAATTTGGACGTGCAGTTGTCGAAGCAACGATGAACTTTAAGGATTATGATCTGCTAGCAAAGCTATCGAAGGATCTGGGCACCCCGATGAAGGGAATTGAGCTCTCTACACTTCAAGCCAGTGAGCGGATGGCAGATCGCGGTTGGTGATGAGTGTGACTGTGACTGTGAAAATCGGCGTATTAAATGTACAGGGAGCAGTTTCAGAACATGTTGATCATGTGAAGTGGGTAGATGCTGAACCAGTATTAGTTAAACATGCCGATGATTTAGTCGATCTGCATGGGTTAATTATTCCTGGTGGTGAAAGCACGACTATTGGCAAGCTTATTCGTAAATACGGTTTGTTTGAACCTATTATTGAATCTGCTCAAGGTGGCATGCCGTTATTTGGTACCTGCGCTGGCATGATACTACTTGCGAAGAAAATAGAAGGTCATGAGGAACCTCATTTAGCTCTTATGGATGTGGTGGTCAATCGAAATAGTTTTGGACGGCAACGTGAATCATTCGAAGCAGATATTGAGGTGCAGGGCATCAGTGATGGTTTATTTCCGGCCGTTTTTATTCGTGCGCCACATGTGGTTGCAGCGGATCAAGGGGTCAAGGTTCTGGCAACTTTGGATGGGCGTATAGTAGCCGTTCAACAGAATCACTTATTAGCTGCAGCATTTCATCCTGAACTTACAGAGGATGTGCGAATGCATGGGTATTTTAAACGCTTAGCAGAGCAATATCAGGCTAAGTGACCAGGTATAGGGGGGGGAACTTCCCCCCCTATACCTAGGAAATATTGACCTTATACACGGGGGGATATCCATTGCATATAGGGGTGGCTTGTAAAAATGATTCATTAGCTTCTTCGTTAGCGTCATGGATTCCCCGTGAAAATAAGGTCGTTCGCTTAGATTCTACCTCTTCGTTACCTACATCATGCATCGATTTACAACTTGATGTGATGTTTTATGAAGCTCTTTATCCTACACGAGCTGAGTATGCAACATGGCGGGAGATCTCTAAAACACAGACAACTGATCTTGTGCTCATCACGCCTCACATGGATCATTTTAAGGAACTCGTCCCAAACATCTATCGCGTGTTAGATGGTACTGAAGAACAATTATCTCACAATGTACTAAATACCCTTACGCGCATTCGCAAAGATCGGCTTCTACAACCTAAGCATTCAATTGCAATGCCCATGTATGGGGAGTCTATTGTTGTGATGAATGGGAAAAAAATCGTTCTCACACGCACAGAAATGGCGACGTTACGAGTCCTTGTGGAAGCAAAAGGGCGGTATGTAACTGCTAATCAAATGGTTCATCTGATTTGGGGAGATACAGGGGTCGGGAAAAAAGAAGATCTTTATGTGTATATTTCACGTTTAAGGGAAAAAATTGAGGATAACCCTTCTAAACCGAGATTAATTATTTCCTCAAGAGGCTTTGGGTACACATTTACCGGAAAAATTAGTATACAAAACCAATCAACTATTTTTTATTAAACGCCATATTTTTCAAAATATAGTCTTTCTGTGAGTATGAGGAGTGGGATGCATGTTAGATATTAAACTTTTGCGCCAGAATCCAAATCTGATTGAACAAGCTCTCACAAGGCGAAACGAGTCTCAGGATACATGGGATTTATTTTATCGTTTCTCGACACTTGATGGAGAATGGAGAGAGTATACCTCGCAGGTTGAAGCATTGCGGGCCAGTCGAAATGCAATGTCGCAAGAAGTTGCGATACGTAAGAAAAATCTTGAGGATGCCTCCCAACTTATAGAGGAAACACGAATGATTGGAGACCAAATAAAGGAAATAGATGATAAATTAAGGCGGATGGATGAGGAAATTGAGTATATTCTTATGAGACTACCTAACATTCCTCATGAAAGTGTCCCATACGGGAAATCTGAAAATGATAATTCTGAAATTACACGTCATGGTGTGATTAGAGAATTTTCATTTGATCCGAAACCGCATTGGGAATTAGGAAATCATCTGGGTATTCTTGATTTTGAGCGTGCATCTAAGGTGACAGGTTCTCGTTTTGTATTTTACATAGGACTGGGGGCTAGATTAGAGCGTGCTTTGTTGAACTTTATGATGGATATTCAAACGGGGGAAAACGGTTATGTAGAGGTGTGGCCTCCCTATTTGGTAAATCGAACTAGCATGTTGGGGACAGGTAACCTTCCCAAATTTGAAGAAGATGTGTTTCGAGTGGCAGATGTAGATTATTTCCTCATTCCGACTGCTGAAGTACCTGTAACCAATTTACATCGTGATGAAATTCTCACTGGTGATATGTTACCAGTAAAATATGCAGGATTTAGTGCAAGTTTCCGCTCTGAAGCTGGCGCAGCAGGAAAAGATACACGAGGACTTATTCGCTTGCATCAATTCAATAAGGTAGAACTTGTGAAGGTTGTTACACCTGAAACTTCATATGATGAACTAGATCGAATCGTTCAGGATGCGGAAATCATTTTGAAACGCTTAGATTTAGCGTATCGTGTAGTTGAAATTTGTACAGGAGATCTTGGTTTTAAAGAAACAAAGAAATATGATTTAGAAGTATGGTTACCATCAGCTAAGATGTATAGGGAAATATCATCCTGTAGTAATTTTGCGGATTTTCAGGCGAGACGGGCAAATATTCGATTTCGTCGAACAGATAAGTCAAAACCTGAGTTTGTTCATACGCTTAATGGATCAGGGTTAGCATTAGGGCGTACGGTAGCGGCTATTCTAGAGAATTATCAAGAGGCTGATGGGTCGGTGCGAATTCCTGAAGTACTGCGCCCCTATATGGGTGGAATGGAACGACTGTCCCCACCGAAAAATTAATTCAGTCTATATTTCCAGGGAAATGAGACTAAAACGTATAGATCACTAATAATTGACAGCGCGCGGGATTTATAGCGCGTTTTTTGTCGTTTTTGGGCGCGCATTCGGATGTATGTGCATATAGTGTCGTATCGAGATCGCGTCCTGTATTCATCCGATCAAAAACGGCATTCACAAGGAGAGAAGATCTGTGGCTGTAAAAAAAAGTGAACAAAAAGCTTCTGCAAATAAGGCAGTACATCTTGTTTCCAAAGTCCAATCCGGAGTCAAGCCAATTCTTACTGCCAGTATAACTCCAGGTCGGAAAACAGCACCAAAAAAACAGCGAACACGTCATACAAATACAAAACCGCGCCATAATGTTCGTGTTGCGTCAGTGGAGGATGTTGTTGTCGCACCAGATAAGCAAGGCACCACACCAGGACCGACGCAAACTCCCAGTTCACAAAATGAGCAAGTAAAAATTTACCTTCGGTCTTACACATTCGAGGATGAAGCAACGATAACAAAATTGACACAGGATGAAATCTCTCCTGTATTTAAGGAGACCTACGGATACGATATCGATCTGATGACGGTATTAAATTATATCCGTTCCGCACAAACACGCATGATCTTAGTGGAAGATCAAGTGGCTGGATACGAGAGTTCCGTTTTAGATGACAGTGGGAAAATGAATATAGGTGCTCTTGTCCTTGCCTCAGCGTATCAAGGAAAGGGTTATGGCACTCGAATTATGAAGCAGATTGAGCAAGAAGCGAGATCATTCGGTGCAGTTGAAATAGAGGTTTTCATTCAGTCCACCAATACTCGCAGCCAAGCTTTCGCAAAATCTCTTGGGTTTGTGGAGGGACCACAATTGCAACCACAAACGATTGTTATGGTAAAGACGCTTCAACCAACGTCTTCTGTACGGTCTGAGTAAGCTACGCACATTTTGCAGCGACGAATGACAAACGCATAAGCGATGGACGCGGTTTATAGAGCATTGCCTGTTATCTATAAACCACGTCCATCTTTTGCTCTTTAGTACGGAGCATGGTATAATTTGAATATATAATTACAGTAGAATTATTATGCACCCGTAGCTCAGGTGGATAGAGCGGTGGTTTCCTAAACC
>JAKACV010000002.1 GCA_021821085.1 Bacillota bacterium
TCCGAGCCATACGGGTCTGAAGACAACCAACCACTCAGGAACAGGGTGTCATTTCTGCAAAAAGCGGCTCTCCAACAGGCGGGATATGGTCGCTTAGTTCACAAAAAACAACAACGCAAATAGCTCTAAATGACATCCACTTGACAACCAATGAACGTCAATCCCACTTCATACTTCTGATTCATGAAACTGATACAGCCGGATTTGTCTACTTTCCTGGTTTCTGCGTGCAAAAAGGCATTGGTAAGCGTCTGTGCTTCGACAAAACGCAGCGCTTTTCGGTCACTGCGAAATGCCGTTTCCGGACTGATCTTCCCTTCGAAGGCAGCATGCGGCTTATTTTGGTAGCATTCTGACAGCCAGGCGTCAAACCGCTCATTCAGTTGTTCCAGTGTTTTCGGCTTATCCAACGCGATCTCACTGAGGAATGAATCGACGGTTCTATTAAACTTCTCAACTTTACCTTTCGATTCAGGAGAATAGGGTTTCGCGAAAAGCAAACGAATCCCTAACTTGGAGCAGGTTCTCGTCATCCACTTGCTCCGAAACTGTGATCCATTGTCGAAAAAAACGGCGTCTGGCACCCCGTATTTTTGAATGGCCTGACGGAAACAATCTTCCACAATCACCTGATCCATGGTAGGGTAAAAGGCCGCATGCAGAACGAACCTTGTCGCGTCGTCCAACATCACCACGAGATACACTTGCTTCTTTGTCCCATTTGGTCCAATCGGCAAGTATGGGCCGTACTTGATGTCGCTCTGCCACAATTCGTTGCGGTGATGCCGCTGAAATCGACGGGTAGCCACTCCCGCACTGGCATACATGCGCAGATGACGGGAGCTGTACCCAGCCTCAGTCAATTTTCCTTGCAATGTGCTGCGCTTCAAATGACCAAGAGCGACTTTGCCTTCCCATTCAAGAATCTGAATGATCTGCGTCACGCTGCGGGTGGGAACCTCTCGTCGTAAGAGAATCGCCTGATCCAGCAACTCCACTGGAATTGTGCCATCTTGACGTTGACGTTGGTGGCCTGGTTTCAGTCCCTCAAAACCTTGGGTTCGATACTGCGCCAGATAACGCCGTAAGGTTCGTTCCGAAATCCCTGTTTGTGCACAGATTTCAGCCTTGAGTGCTCGAATTTGGCCAGCATCCAGCCCCTCCGCCAGCAAAGGAGACAGCATCTGCACTCTCTTCGTGGCGATCTCTTCCGCTTTCTTCGAATTTTTCATATCTTACGCCTCTTTCAATAGGGTCTGATATGAAAGTAACGCCTGGCTGCTAGGACAAGAAGGCGGAACGGGTATGTATCCATAAATGTAGATTCGCAATCGGTCGAACCACACGAGCCAACCAACCTGGGGCATTGCCCACAAACTGTCCGATTTGTTGGAGCCCGGACTGTGCGGAACCGGACCAATCACGCACATCACCCTGAAACCGCACGGTTACCGACGTGAGACAACCGACCGCATAGATGACCCACTCGGCAAACCACTGCCGCCAACGATATAATGTGGATTCATCCCCTGCCACGGCTGCTGCGGCAGGGTCCTCGATGGCGCATTCGATGCTAGCCGCTTCATAACGGCGATAGGGTACCAGCAGGTCAGGCAACTCGTGATGAATCCGGCGACAATGCTGACAGCGAAACCGGCGAATAATGAGCTTTGATTTCTCACCGGAACTCCGAATCCACGTTCGCGGTCGACTACCGATGACCATTAAGGGGCCTTGGCAACAAGGGCAGGGAACAACTTCCGAACTCCTGACAAAAAACACTGGGAAGTTCACTTGGCACGAGTTGAAAATCTGATACAATAATCATAGTTGGTATTTTAAAGACGTCTCTGGTGATGCTGTTTGTGCAGCATGACAAAAAACAGAGACGTTTTTTCTTTCTTCAGGATATGGACATTGTATCGAGCAATCTTTGGACAGGCAACTTCGTCAACTTTCGGCCATTACAAGAGGGCAAAAACACATGGAGGATTTGCAACGGCAGATTCGCAAAGGGCGATTTCAAAAACTTCTGCCGTCACGAGAGCGCGTTCCTTCGCACGACACGATCCGGTATGCCCTGCGCCAATGGGATTTGGAGAGATTGGCCATGAGTCACGACCAGATGATGGCCAAATGGAAACAGAATCACGGCCCACAAAAAGGGGCCATCGAAGGGTGGCGTGTGGCGGCAGTCGATGGCGTGGAACTGTTCAACGGGACTAGTCATTGTTGTTCGGATTGTCTGAGCCGATTCCATAGGGCAACGGGTGTCACGGAGTACTTCCACCGGGGTGTCATGATGCAGCAGGTAGGCAACGATCCTCATGTCATCTATGGGATGGAGATGTTGCGCCCTGGTGATGGAGCGGACAAGGCGGAAGGGGAGACTACGGCCGCGCAACGTTTGATGCGCGATGTCGTTCGTCGGCACGGACGGCTGGTGGATATTTTGACGTTTGATGCGCTGTACGCCAAAGCGCCTTTGATTCATGAGTGCTTGGATCACCGGATCGACGTGGTCATCCGTATGAAAGAAGAGCGGCGACTGATCATGCAGGACGCCAAAGGACTCTTTGATGCGCGATCCGCTGATGGTGAATGGGTGGAGCAAGGAAGCGGCGGTTGCACCGTACACGTAAAAGCATGGGACGAAGCAGGTCTGATGAGTTGGCCACAAGTTCGGGTACCGATGCGCATGGCTGGTACCAAGAGATCGATATCGACCTGAAATCGACGCTCTTTACGGCGTAAAGCCAGACCATAAACCAAAACACAGCGACTGCTTTTGAAAAATCATTCTGCCGTCGCTTTTTTGTCATGCCCACTACGGTAAGAAAATGAGATTCCATCCTCGGCACACTTCATTTCCAGTAAAAATCTTGAATATTTACTGTGTTTACCTATTCAAGGACGTTCAAATGCCGAGAGGCTATGAATGTGTTTTTTGCCATTGTTCTTGAAATGATTTTAATCCATATAATGTTGTTTTTACAAAAGTGCCATATGGTAAAATGATTTCCTCTATCCCAGATTTGGTTGATTCCTCATTATTATATGCAATTTCATTGACAGGTAATTCAACAACATGATTCGTACGGATATACACTCCATTTGGAGTTGTTATATCTTCGATATGGTTTTGAATGTGTGAAATTTGAGATTGGGAAAGAGAGGGTTGACTAATTTTTTTACCATTTACTTGAGCAAAATTACCATTAGAGAACCCAAATAATAATAGAGAAATCATAGGTGCAGTAATTAGCAAAGATCCTAATACCATTGATTTTCTATTCATAAACTAATCACTCCTTCTAATAATTTATATAGCAATTTCCTTGAACTCCAAAATCCCCATCATTCAAAATTTTAGAACCAAAATAATAATGTCATAGAAAGTACATTAGATCAAGTTCTATATGTGGTGAGCAGGCCCCACGCAACTTTTTTCCAGTTTGACTGACTTGAAGAAGCGATTGAATCGTCATTACGCCTCGTCGACAGGATATATAAATAGCCTCTCGGCATTGAGACATTCCTAAATGAGCAATGACGGTAATTATGCAAGTTGTTTACTGGGAATGGGGTGCTTCCAGTATGTCTGGCTGGTTTCCATAGCAAAATAGGCATGACAAAGAAGCCGCGGTCTGGATCTTTTTTGAAAAGGTCAGCGTGGCTGCGCCGGAATTTTCTGTGTGGCTTAGGTCGGTCGGATCGGTCGCCTCGATGCCACGGTTAGCATACTGTCGGCTCAGAACGGATGCGTTGTCCGAGAGGTCCACCAGCCAGAACTTCTAGATGAAGATCCAGTCTTTGGCGAGCAGCACCAGGATGCCGCCCGAGTAATGGGTGCGCAACTGCTTCAGGACAAACGATTGGTACTGGGCATGGAAGCGGATGGATGGTAACATACGGGGTGAACTACCCCTTTCGCCGAAGGATAGAGTGGGTTAGACTCTTCGTCGCGATTATTGGGGTGGTTTTTAAATGTCAAGTGTTTTTGTGGGATTTTGGCGCTATTTTTCGTCGAAAATCGAAGTGGAATTTCCAGTTCCCTGCCCTACGCAGGCAAGGTAGCCACGTTCATGGTGGAGGGCACGGAAAAATACCACGGGCAAGAATCCCAGGAGAATCAACGAAGATCGAATGCCGAGAGGCTATAAATATTAAGGATGATTAGGTATATAAGCGAGGAACCGATCCGGCAAAAAGCTTCGTTAAGTGACAGGGAATATAGGCGGGCAATGGCAAGGATAAAAATAGCGGATAAATTCGGTATAGGTGAAATGCCTTCTGAGTAGCTCAGGCTCTTCGGGTCAGGACTATTTTTGCGGATCTGCCTAAACATAAAACCCTTTTGCGTGCAATTTTTAGGGAACGTATGGAAATTACCCTCTGGGTCGCGCACAGGCGGGCTGAAATGCTGAAGTGACGCCGTGGGGTGCCCGAAGGGCGGGGCCTCACGAGCGGCGCGGATGCATTCACCGGAGGGAAGCCCGCACGGAGTGCGGGGCGCTAACTTGTTAAAAGCCAACGTGGAACACGTGGCCTATATTAAAAATTGAACAAATAGTGAATATTTTAAGCAAACAACGAAAATAAGGTTTTGCTTACCGTTCGACTAATAAAAGGACGATTTTTTTTTTGCCTTTTTAGGTGAAGTCCTTTTATAACGTTCTGGATTAAGTGAGAAAAATTGTATTTATAGGCGAGGACAATTTCCAAAAAGAGGGGAAAAATATTCTTATCGTGAGCGAGGGGTCATTAGATTTCCCTATTATTTAAGAGGGAAATAGTCAATTTGGTTCCCTAACCGTCGCTCAGGTCGATTTTCAAACGCTATTAGTATCGAAGGGGGTGTACAACCATGTATAAAGTTCAGGGAATCCATCGAGAATATGACGGCAATGAGGGCGTGATTGATGAATACGCATGGGAGTACACCTGTAAACCCCGCGCACTAGCGGTACTGAACCTCCAGAAAAAATACGGCGCAATCGTAGACGGCAACTGCCACAGCGTATTTTGCCCAGTCCATGGCGGGGAGGAACGCGCTGAAATCGCTCGGAATATCACGATGTATGCCAACAAATACCACATGTATGAATTTGTCACTTTAACCCATTCATCCGACTTGGAAACTCCAGAAGATGCAGAGGTGGCATATGACGAATTAAAGGCGCATTTTTCCGCAATCATGGAACAAGCGGAAAACCTAAAATTTGCGCATTATCTAGGTCAAAGGCGATTTAGGAATAAGCGCTCAAAAAAGACGGATGAGCAGTATTACCTTGAGTGGCTTCGTTGGATCGACAAAGTAACCAGGTACGAGTATATAACGAACTTCCGCCGTGTGGTTCGTGCAGCTGTAGTATTCGCTATCGAGAAACGATGTATGGATTTAGATGCAAAGGCGATATATGAGGACATCGACACATTTTTGGACGGTTGCTACCAGTCTGGAATGCCTGGTGACGAAATTGCAGATAGCCTACGTGAAAGATACGTTTTCCTTCGCCAATACAAAAAACTTAGTGAAGCGCTTGAAAATGTTCGCGTAAAAGTCCAGGACTATTTGATAAGGCTTTCTGACTACGACGAGTACAAATATCCATCCTCTGGCGCTGCAATTCGTCGCTACGTGTTGAATGGTCAGATTTTTTCGCACAACGCCAACGAACAAGAGGTACGCGCCGCAGAGATCGAGAATGAGACCAAAAACCACATCAATGAGAAGATTACAAAGACGTCCTATATCGGCACATGGGAAGTTGGCAAAGGCGGTCACCTTCACATTCACGCGCTGGTTAATTTTCCTGTGTTTTCATTTTTCGTTGAGCGTTCTAAGTGGTACGGCGAAACCATGCAAGTCTACGATGTGCAAAGCGTTGATCGCTCAGATCCCGATGCTTTGAGTGACTATATGACGAAACTGGGGCGCTATCATGCCAAGACGAATATGGAGGACATAAAACGCCTCGCCAGTATTGGGGTTTTTGGTCATCGGCACACAGAAAAGGGCGTAATTCGCGGTAAATCGGTCTATTTTAGTTCTGATAGTAAAGAAATTCTGGTGCGTACGTATCATCACAAAAAGACGGGGGGATTTGCGTTTGCAGGATTTGTGGCTCGGCGGCGGAAAATGGAGAAAATCGGCAATGTACGTAACGTGGATATAGAGCGTGAAATGCCTTCATTTTCCGCCGCAATTGATGACGGCATCACTGAATACGAGGCTAAAAAGTGGTTCAACCAGGAAGCAAAGCTAATTGTTGCAGATTATCATTTGGAGCTATCCCAAAACCAGACCGCAAAGCACATCTGGGCACAGGTACAGGACGAGTACAACGACAAGATGTTTGCGAATTTGGCTGGAACTGCAACGTCAATCACGACTGAACAGGTATTTTCCGCTCTAAGGGAAATCCAGTACGTAGAGTTTATTGCCCGCTATGCGGAATATCGCGCTGGCTTGCCGTGGCAGGGATGGATGACCAATTATGACAGCATGGTGGCGGGCGCTAATTTACGTAATTCAGATACGGGCACTATGGTGCGATCATTCACAGTTGAGCAAATGATAATCGTTTACGATGCCTTTGAATATCCGGAAATAGTAGTGAAAGCTGACGGTGGGTCAGGTAAGACATATACGTTAACGAATTTTTTAAACCGAACGCCATTTGATCCTGAAAAGCTTGCGGTACTTTCCTACCAGGCTTCGGTCGCCCAAAAATTGCGCAACGAGTTGGATGCACGGTATAGCAAATCTGTTCAAACGGTAGACGCCTTTTTGGGAATGCGCCGTCGAGTGGGGAAGACTGTCTACGGTCAAAATCACCACAACACTCGCAATGATATAGAAGTGGTGATCATTGACGAGTTTGAGCGCCTCACGCCAGAAAAGAAGGCGATGCTTTACATGAGTCTGCCCGAAACCGTGCGGATACTCAATTTTGGGGACGCCAATCAGATCGGCGCTTTTGGTCACAAATTTGGCGCATTAGAAAATCTTCCAGGTGTGGAACTATTCCGCCTGACCAAGAATTTCAGGACTCGTGAGAGCTTTCGAAATCACGGGGAAGAGTTCGTAAATGACTTTGAAAATCGCAAGGAAGAGATCATTCGAGTGGTGTTATCCGGTACGAAGGTGCTCACAAACGTCCACAAAATACGCCGTCAGGTGAATCAATGGATATTGGAATACTTGGACGAGGCAGGCCAGAGGGGAACAGCCAGAATACGTGTAGGCGGCTATGTTTTCGCGGATGGGGACAGTGTGGTAATCAAACGCAACCGCAAGCACAACGATGATGAGCGTTTTAACGGCTTAAATGGCGAAGAAGGCACAATTCGGGCGTTCATGGACGGTCATGTGACGTATGGCCAATTTGTGAGCGAATATTATAGCGAGGCCATGATTGCAGTGGAATTGGTTAACGGCAAGGGTATTCGACTTTTCAAACACTCTGAACTGCTACGCCACACAGATACAATTCAGCACGCCTATGCAATCACGATACAAAGTAGCCAAGGCAAGGAGTACGAGGATGTGCTGGTGCTTTTGGCGCGGACTAAGGAGAAACATCGCAACAAATATTTTGCCAGTCGCGAAATGCAATACACTGGCATTTCCCGTGCCCGCTCCAGTGTAAAGGTGATCACGAATCTTGCGGAATCAGAGTACCAGGAGTATACCGCAGAAAACGCCAGTTACGATTACATGGACTATCACACACTCAATGAAAAAGATTCACACAGTGACCACGCCGTCCTTCTTCGGACGATACGTTTCGTTGTTCGGGAGAATATGGCTGCATAACTATTCTTTTCGTGAGTGCAAATGGTTCCTGTGCTTTATTGTTGGATTATAAATAAAGCGCGGGAGTGGTTAGAATGGCTAGAGCAAAAAAGGCGTCGGTTTTTAGTTTTCAAATCCCTATGCAGGAATTGGAGTCCAAGTATAGGTCTTTGTCAAAACCAAAGCATTTTGAGAAAAAGGTAACAATTCTTGCCGCTAAAACTGTTGGAAGTGATAAAAAAGTCATAAGTGCGAGTCAGTTTTTGCGGAGGGCTAATACGTATGTTGAGAAAGATGTGGAGTTTTTCGTTGAAACCGATGAACCCGAAATGGTGCAAGCACTTAGTTTGGCGCTCCCTGTAATTCGGGGGAAAATAAAAATTTTGGGGCGGTTCAATTATCTTTGCGCGGCTGACGTGGAGGATCTTCGTTCTGTGGGAGTTGTGGCATTTTACGAGGTTCTTGATGATAGGGGGATTGATGTTAAGGCAATTGATTGTATTTCTCCTGAGGTGGTTGATTATGTGCGTTATGCAATGGAGGGTTTTTGGAAAAAGCAAAAAGATCAGGGTAGAGTCAAAGAGCGGCTGGTTGTTTTGAGTACGAGTGGAAACAAAAAACATCGCCAGGGTAAAAAAGGCGTGGATGTAACGCTGGAGACTGTTGGGGGATTGATGACAGACGCCGAACGAATACATGTTGCAATCAATCGTCTTACGGATGCAAATGATGATGTGGCTATTTTGATCGCTCAAGCGTTGATGATTGGAATGAAACACGCAGAAATTTCGGCATATCTTGGCATCACGAGGCTGGCGATGGTTCAGGCGATTTTGCGCATAGAAAAAGCACTCACTATAACCGAGTGAGTGCTTCTAAGACGGTATGAATGTTTTTGTTGTTGTAAACGAGGTTAAATCGTTCTGGGTTTCGATTGTAAATGGATAGCATATATTCGGCCCAAATTTCAAGCACTTCTTTGATGAAGTGTTTTTTCTTTGCGTGTGGAACGATGGCGGGCAGATGATGTATTCCCTGCTCGTCCGAATCGAAAGCATAGGTTATCGTTCGTTGCTGCCACGGTGAAATTGGCAGGTCGGAAAGCTGAATGATAGTGATTGGCGCTTGAAGCGATTTGATTTTTGTTGTGGCTGCCTTAGTTTCGATAGTAAAAATGCCTTCCCACTCTTTGTTGATCTTTTGGATAGTGTAGATGGCGTTTTCAATCATGTCTTCCATTATTTTAGCAACTTGGACTTTATCATGGTGTCCCTCAAAAAAACTTTCGACGTAATCTTTCATGGGACTGGGTTTTTGAGTGGCGGTGATTGTGAATTTCCACGTGCGGCTGTATTCGGGGATGCTATACGAGTTTTCGAGGTTGGAAATGGTGAATTTCAATGTGATCCTCTCCCTTCGTAAGGAGAGGGGAGGGTAGGTGAAAAACTATTCTTTTCGTGACTTAGAGGGGTAATTTTTTCCCTATATAGTGAGAAGAAAAATTTTCGAGGAGGAAAACACAATGGCAATGGTAATTGGTGGCAATATCGTGGACGCCCATGTGGTTGAGGGTATTTCCCAGAAAACTGGAAATGCCTATAGGATGGTGACGGCAAAAATTCTGACGGATTTTGGTTTATCAGAAAATCCCAAAAAAGATTTGGTTGATGTCCAAATGGACAGTGAATTTCCAGACGATGCCATCCAAAAATTTATGGAGGCAATCAATCGCGATCAGTTCCAGAAAGTAGAAGTCAGGGTCACAAACATGAGTTCTCGCGTGTTCGGAAATTCGGCTCAGACGGCGTTAAGCGTCGAGTTTCTAAAACCTGCAATCAAAATTCCTGAGAAGGAGAAAGCCGCTGCACAAAATGCACAAAACGCTGTGGAATCCCCCGAGAAGCCTTCGGGAAAATCTGAGAGCAAATAATCTCGTTCAGTCTTGTCCTGTATTAAGTACCTTCTCACCCGATTAGGGTTGCGTGGGAAAAATCGAAGCGCCTTGGCGGTGATCATTCTGCCTCGGCGCTTTTTTTAATAAAGACAATGATTCACCGCCTGACTGAATCGCAACCCATTAGGCATGGAACGTGCCAAATTCACTGTAAGCAAAAAAATCTGCAAGGGAGAGGAAAAACATGAGGGCTATTATGAGGGAGGTGTCCAATCGTGGCTGGAATCAGGCTTTACACGTTCAATGACGAAGAATTTCTGAACCTATTTGATGCGTTTAGCAAGTTCGAAAATTTACGCATTCGCAAGTCAAGAAGTGATCACATGTATGCAAATATTACTCAGGATCTACTTGTCAGCGTGTTCGTGGATGGTGTGGATTTCGCGCAAGTTGTCCAAAAGGGTGAGCGTTCCATATCGGGAATGGAGTTGAAACGGCGGCTGTCAGCAGTATTGGGGAGGGGTCAGACATGATTGTTTCAGGTATTTTGCGACACTTGAAGGTAGTGGAAATTCCTCGCGAAGATGGCGGCACAAGACAAATTCTTCAATTGTTTTTCGATGAAGATACTCTGGTGCAGAAAAATTTTCACTCTGTTTTTGTGAGTGAAGTAAGTGACGATTTTCTCAGCGCTTATGCTCGTAGCCGTGAACTCTATGTATTGGTGACGGTGCGGTCGATTGTACATAAGCAATCGCAAAACGGCAGGGCTTTCACTAATTTTTTCGGTGAGGTTGGCGATTGGAAGATTCTCAGCTAGGGGGCGGTGGTCATGGATCGTGGCGACAAGGTATGGTTTCAAGACGGTAAATTCCGAAAGCTGGGGCTGGTTGTTCATATCGACGGCCTGTTAGCTCGTGTGAATCCTTACTCAGGTGATCGCTTGCTGACTATCCCCATTCGACACTTGGTGATTGCGGATGACAGGGTATTTCAGTTGAGGAGGTTCAGATGGTACTGGGACAGTGAGCGTTTTGGCTGATAGCTGGTGTGATTGTGTACGTGGAAGGTGCGGTAGTATTTTTCCAAATGAGGGGGTACAGATAATGAGTCTGATGGGGAAAATCGGCGCGGCAGTGGAAGACCATCTGACCGAGAAATTAGGCATTACGCCCGATGCCACGCAAGGCGTCCGGCAGATTGATTTTGAGTCAATGCTGCATGAGTCTCCGGAAGAGGCCAAAGCCCGTCAAAAGGCGGAAAAACACCGTGCTATCCAGCATGTGCGCGAAAATCGGCCTGCGTGGTTTAAGTGGGCCTATCGCGGATCGTTAGCAGGTTCCATCCTGATAGCTCCAATGATTTTTGGCTTGGCCGGAAATGTTTTGTGGACGTTTACTTATTGGGCGTGGTACGGCTTGGCGCTCATCGGGGTCAGGATTGATACAGGCTTGAGGGCCAGAAAGCTTCTTTGTGGCGGCAGATCGGCGCAATCTCACAGTACCGAGGCGATGGAAGAAACCACGGATTACGCTCGTGTCGTGAGGGTCAGTGTGATTGAGGCTTGGTATTCTGTCTCCGGTCAGGGAAATCTTTCGTATGTGGACGAGAAAACAGGTCATGTGCATCGAGGAAGTATGGAGATTAAGCCGAATGAGGCATTTAGCCAGGTGAAGGCAATCGCGTATCCCAAAAGCCAAAAAGGTAAATTTGATTCCAAAGGTTCGTTTGACATATCGCTGGTGAAATCTCATGCTTTGGCGAAAGTCAAAATCGGCACAACACTCGGAAAATATCAAAGTCAGTTTGCGGACACGCTCATCAGTATTTTAAATGAAAGAATTGTTTGGGATTCGCTTATCACCTGGCATTTGGTCTGGGAGCGGGGTACTTCTGTAGGATACGTGATCCCTGTTCTACAAGCCAATATCCGCGAGTTCGTTCAGTTCGGTGCCAAACAACTTGCAAACATAGACGCTTATCCTAAGGTTGCCCTTGGATTTGGCGAGGATGATAAGCGCGTCAGCTTAGATTTTAGTAAGCAAGCGCATTTACTTGTGGCTGGTACAACTGGCGGTGGCAAATCCAATATTTTGAATTTTATCATGACACAATTACTCAACGCGAAGAAAACTCATGATTTGCACATTTTTATGGTCGATCTCAAGCGAGGGGTGGAATTTGGCATATATCGTCCATATGTAGAAAAAGTTTGCTACGAATTTACTGATGTTTTCCAAGTGATTGACCAGTTTTATTCAGAAATGATGAGGCGTTATGGCCTCTTGGAGTCTATGGGCAAGAGGAAATGGGATGACAAAGGCACTGGCATAACTGGTGAATATTTCTTGATTATGGATGAAGTCGCGCAGGTTTTTGACGCTGCTCTCAGGTCGCCTTCAAGTGGCCTCGACAAAGATACTCGCGCTGGACTGGAGAAAGCCTATACTCGTTTTAGCCAGATCCTTGCTTTGGGTCGCGCCGCCGGATTCCATGTCATAACTGCTACTCAACGTCCAGATGCAAGCATTATTTCCACACGTGAGCGTGAGCTTTATGGTTGGAGACTGGCGGGAAAATTGAACACAGCCGATTCTAGTGCCATTGTCTTAGGGGATGGAGAATATTCGGCGTCGAATCTCCCGCCAGTGAAAGGCCGTATGGCGGTCAGGGAAATTGGCACAGAAGTGGTAGAATTTCAGTCGCCTTATGTGGCTACGGAAATCTTGGAAGAATATTTCCGCCTGTATGCTGGTTCAGCGCCAGATTCCGTTGATTCTACTGATGACATTCCCGATCCTGAGACCGAAGTAATTATCTAATTTTGAGGCTTCAGCGCAAAGCCCAGTCGCCTGACCGTCCCTTTAGGGGCGTTCTTCTAGCGCGACACGAACCACACCACCCATGGGGTCCCGTGTCAAGGGTCAATCGCGGTACCGGACCGACGACGAACAAATAACTTGGTGGCAGAAAACTCCCGTGTTGGCACCGCCGTTCTTTGGCGGTGCCAACATGAAAGGGTAACTTAGTGCCGTAATCGTCGGCGGGAGGATAAGGAGTGATTGGCCCTTGATACGGGGGAGGGTGGTGTGGTAGCATACCCGTGCTAGAGCGCCCCAGGGAAGGCGACGACATTTATTGCGATTATTCTCACAGGCTCCTTGTCTAATGGCAGGGAGCTTTTTTATTGAAGGGGGGTTGATCAAAATGGACGAGTTTGATGGATTTCTCGTGTGTTCAGCCTGTTCAACGCCGTGGTGGTTCAACGAAATTGAGTTGCTTGAGGACGGCGGATACACGTATTTCACCTGTACTGAGTGTGGATTTTCTACTCTCGTTTATGTTGGAAAAGGGGATGATGACGATGTTTTGGGGGAATAAAGTTCGTCCTGGTCGTTTTTATGACTATGATCCAAAAACGAAACAACCTGTCAGGATTCATAAAGCTGAGTTTGAATCCTTTAAGTCACGGAATCAATCTGAACGTGCGCTTCCGTTAACGAACCGTTATCAGCTTGCGGCACGTGGCGCTCTGGAGATCGGAAAGGCGCTGTTTGTTGGAACGGGCTATGATACTGCGACTTCAAATACCGTGAACTGTCCGAATTGCGAGGCGCAAATGGTCAAAACCGCATATCAGCATGAGAAAAACGAAGTGGGTTTGTATGACTTGGTGTACGTTTGCGGTCGGTGTGGCTTCCGGTGGTTTGTACCTGATTCTGTCATAAATCCGAAGAAGGGGCGGTCATAATGGCTTACGTTTATGGTTTTAATGGCAGGTTTGATGTTTCCCCTAATTTTTGGCTGGGCAATCGTAATACCGGTCTTCTCCAGATGGCAAGAGAAACATTTGAGCGCTCCTTAACGGGGGTGCTTTTTTGTTGGGAGGGATGCCTTGTGAATGTGCCTGGGAATTAGGC
Organism: Bacillota bacterium; assembly: GCA_021821085.1. GTDB lineage: Bacteria > Bacillota > Bacilli > Alicyclobacillales > SLC66 > Sulfoacidibacillus. Next base: position 13,616 of record JAKACV010000002.1, read on the forward strand.
GGTCTATGATAAGGAACGGGTCATTGGTGAGTGTCTTGACCGGGATCGTGCCGTTGCCCGTGTGAATGCGTATTTGGAAATGATTGAAAACGCGCGTCAGGGATGGAGGGAGCAGCATGGAACTTGAGCGTTTGCTGATTGCTGAGGAAGTGGCCGAAATCTTAAAAGTGAATAAGGATCGTGTATATTCTTTGGCTCGACAGGGTGTGATTCCTCACGTTCGGATTGGGCGTCAGGTGAGGTTTTCTGAATCAGCGCTTCATGATTGGATTTTGCGTGGAGGTCAAGTTTCTTAACGAGTCATTTCCAGTTCCGTGATCTAGTCATGATCTAGTTTCTCAAAATAACTCACAAAAACTACGGACAACACGATCATGTTCAAACGCAAATAATCCTTGATAAATCAACACTCTTAGCCACTCAGAACAACTCAAATAACCGGGGAAAAAGCGGCAGAGTGCGCCTTACAAGCAGGGGGTCGGCGGTTCGAGACCGTCATCGCCCACCATGTGGAACTGTGGTGTAGTGGCCTAACATGCCTGCCTGTCACGCAGGAGATCGCGGGTTCGAATCCCGTCAGTTCCGCCAAAATAGTGCGCGGCGATGTCATCTGGGTAAAGATGACATCGCCGCGTTGTTTTATCTGTGAAACACGGAGCTGTTTGCAATGTCCGATACATTGGTTCACTCATTGCAAAAAAGCTCGACACTGATTACCCTTGTTATTTTAGATCATATTACATACGATATAGGTAGCATGTACAAGGATACGAAAATCTACTGACGTATGAAAGGTTGGTTTACTGTGCATCACATTTTAGTCGTTGATGATGAGGAACCGATTGCTGATATCTTGCGATTTCAATTAGAGAAAGCTGGTTATCGAGTTTCTATAGCCCAGGATGGGGAAGAGGCAGTCCGGTTCCTTGAAAATCCGCCTCTGTCGGTTGAATTAGTTTTGCTTGATCTTATGCTACCTAAAAAAGATGGATTTGAAGTGTGTAAGGAAGTTAGACAATTCTCCAATGTGCCTATCATCATGCTTACGGCCAGAGATGCGGAGTTAGATAAAGTACTCGGTTTAGAACTGGGTGCGGATGATTACGTGACAAAGCCATTCAGTGCTCGCGAATTGCTTGCGCGTGTGAAGGCAAACTTGCGCAGGCAACTCTCCCAAGAGGATGGAGAAAATGGTCGTAAAGAGCAAATTCAATGCGCTGGCCTAGTGATTGATCCAAAGACGATGCAAGTGGTACGAGAAGGGATTGAAATTGTCCTGACGCATCGCGAATTTGAACTGTTATTATACATGGCGCGTCACCCTGGAGTCGTATACTCTAGAGAACAACTATTACAAGATGTATGGGGATACGATTATCTGGGAGATGAGCGGACGGTTGATGTAACGATTCGTCGCTTACGTGAAAAATTAGAGAAGGATCCAAGTAATCCAGTGTACATTTTGACGCGGCGTGGGGCAGGGTATCTTTTTCGTCGAAGTTAGGTGAGATTCGTTATGTGGCAAAGTGTTCGAACTAAACTCACCATTGTGTACCTCTTGCTTATTCTCTTTGCTATGGAGTTAATTGGCGCGTATTTTATTCAATCTCTTAATCACTATTTCATTGACAATTATACGAAGACCATTACGCACGAAGCACAACTTTTGGCGAGTGTGGTCAACTTCCCTCTTTCGGCTGAAAATGGACAAGCATCGAATCATCTCCGCGCTTTTTTGCAGCCAGTATCAGAGATTTCTGGTGCAACTGTGTATGTTTTAGATAAAAACGGGATCGTTGTTGGAACGTCAGGCAATCCATACATAACGGGTCAAAAAAGAGTTGATCCAGAAGTCACGGGCGCATTACTTGGACTAAAGACGGAGGATATTGCAGTAAATTCGCAAAATGGTCAACGCTATCTCTATTTAGCTGTACCCATTCGATTACAGGGGAGTATTAAAGGAGCCATTGAACTGGTGGCACCCATGAACTCGATTTATCGATCGATCTCGCGGGTCATTATTATTTTTGCAACGGGTACACTGCTCGCTCTCGGTTTAACAGCACTTCTGGCGGGAATTATCGCGCGTACGATCACGGGTCCCATTACAGCGATTACACGTACAGCAAGGGCTCTCGCGGGAGGGGACTTTAATCAAGTCGTTGAGATCTATTCAAATGATGAAATTGGCGAGTTAGGCGCGACTTTTAACATGTTGACGAGGCGGTTAAAACAATCGATGTTTAGCACAGAGCAAGAGAAACGTCGATTGCAGGCGGTTATGTCCACGATGAGCGATGGCGTGATTGCAACAAGTGGTCAAGGCGACATGGTATTAATTAATCCAGCCGCATTGCATTACCTCCGTACGGATCTGACTGCGATAGGGACAAAGTTGACAGAGTTTTTACCAGATATATCTATGGAGGAGTCTCAACAAATTGTTGAGGTAAATGGAAGGTTTCTTGCGATCTCTATTATGGAATTATATCCAAATGAACGAGTGCAAACGCAATTTGCTGATTCACCCGATCCCTGGTTTGAAGAGAAGAGCGGGTTAGTTTATGTGATGAGGGATGTTACGGAAGAGACACTTCTTGAAGCATCTCGCAAGCGCTTTGTGGCGGATGTATCGCATGAGCTACGCACGCCGCTGACAACGATTAAAAGTTATGAAGAAGCGCTATTAGAGGGTGCTGTTGAGGACGTGGAGTTGGCGACAAACTTTCTTAAGGTCATGAATCGTGAGACTGATCGAATGATTCGATTGATTCGTGATTTGTTGCAATTGTCGCGGTTTGATGCAGGGTATGAAGTTTTACGTAAGGAAATTATTTCCACCGAGGAACTGGGCACCCGCTTGGCGGAGCGATTTGCATTGATTGCGTTTGAGGCTGAGTTGAAATTCATCGTAGAAATTGAACAAAATGCTTGGGTGCAGGTAGACCGTGATCGCATCGATCAAGTATTGGACAATGTGATATCAAATTCCTTAAAGTATACGGCAAAACATGGATCCATTATTGTGAGGGCAGAGGTTGACGATTTGAAGAGTGAAGCAAGGTTAATCCTGCAGGATACTGGAGCGGGGATTCCTGCAGAAGAATTGCCACATATCTTTGATCGATTTTATCGTGTAGATAAAGCACGTTCGCGGCAATTGGGTGGTACAGGACTTGGGCTGTCTATTGCTCAGGAAATTATTCATGCTCATGGCGGTGAGATTGAAGTTCGGAGTGAATTTGGGAAGGGAACTCAAGTCATGATTACGCTTCCGCGATATGAGGAGGAGATTCTATGAAACCCATTCCTCAACGCGCTTTGGAAAATGTGAAATCGGTAATGCTAACCCTGCTAGTTGTCATGAGCATCAGTCTTTCGGTTATAGAATGGAACGGAACTCCGGGCGAGGTGAGTGTGGGTAGTTCTCATTTTTTCTCGAGTCCACTCTATGGGCACGAGAGATTGATGACTGACTTTATTAATCCAAACGCTATTTGGATTTGGACGAAAGGAAATGAATTATTTCGTCTTGGGGGAAAAACGGCGACTGCAAAACAAATTTTGTCGCAACTACAGAGTGCACAGATTCATACACAAGGCTTCGTACATAATTCACCTGTAACTCTTCCGCCAGCTCACGGAGCTTATCTCGCTTTGGATTACGGAACGCGATTGTCAGATGGATCAATTTGGTCATATGCATTGCCGATTGCCAATAAGACGGAACATTTGAGTGCCCAAGGTGGATCACTCTATCTAGTTCAAGGGCCTAAGTCCAATGTGTGGAGTCTCGAATTTCAAACTGCACAGGGGATTTATCAAATGCAACTGTCGCATGTCTCGTCAAATCTTAAAGATGCCCTTATACCAAATAACCAGTCGGTTCCCTATGCACAACTGCCTTTTGAAAATCAAGTTTTCAACTTACCATACGATGCCGTATCTATGCTGACTCAGACGTGGATTCTTGCATCTCCACTACCTATTCCAATCATCAACTCCTTTTTTCGCGATCCGTCACTTGTTCAAACTGTGCAAATGAGTCGCAATGAAACTGCGTATACCGATGGGACTCATACGGTGCAACTGACACGTCACTCGATGGGTTTTAAACTTTCTTATAATGCACCTGAAGTACTTCTTAAACACTATCACGTATCTGTGAGGGAGGCATTGTCAGCAGCTATTCCCTTTGTTGATAGTCATGGTGGTTTTGTAGGGCAAGTCGTATTGCAACAAGTCAATACGACTTCTGGAACCGGAAATGTGCAGTTGCAATTTGGCGATGAATTGAACGGGTGGCCTGTGTTTAGTCAGTTGAATCAAATCCAGTTGGATTTAATTAATGGAAGTGTTACTAAAATGCAACGACTACTGCCCTATTTACAGTCGGAAGTGGCGCAAGAACGTGTAACCATCCTGTCGGGTGCTAAATTGTTGCAAATTATAAAATCAATGCATGTACAAGGTGTTCAATCAATTATGCTAGGATATGGCTCCACCCTACAAACGTTAAATGAGGTGCAATTGGTTCCGGTTTACCAAGTGGTCGCGAACAACCGCGTCATTTATCTCGATGCACAGACGGGTCAACCGTTTCAGGGAATGGGGATGTGACGATTGGACTTTGGAAAGGTTAAGACGCTGCTGATGATTGTGTTTCTTGCACTCAACCTCTTCCTTCTAGAGCAATGGTGGACGCTTCAAACTGCTGTGGGTACTTATCAGGAACCTTATGCTGATCAATTGGCGAACGTGAAAAGGGCACTGGCACAGCATCATGTGAGTGTGACGGCAAATGTTCCTAATGTAGAACCTATACTCTCTTTGTTGCGAGCTACCCATTTGCAGGATTCATTTGATCATGTGGCAGCTACGGTACTTCAGTTGCCATTGTCCCAAGTAAAGGCACATGAGGTGCATTCGCAAGAAGTGATCCTACCTTATGCTACATTTACCGAGAATCGTTCAGGTGAATTGCATCTCTCGTTACAATATCAAGCGCAAACGGTGATTGATTCACACATCTCGGCCCTTCATCAGATTGAGAAATGGGCGGCTATCCATGTGTATCAATTTACTGACTATCGGTTTTGGGGGTGGAATCATAGCGCAAGAGGGATAACGGCAGTGTTTGATGAACAATATCAAGGATACCCTATTTTTCATGCTAAGTTGACGATCATGATTGAAAATGGCCGCATAATAGGTTTTAGGCAAACCTATTACACAGTAGATGTGACAAACCCATCTCGTGTCGTAATTAGCGCGGCAAATGCATTGCTTGCTATGTCGCTTTTCATGGACAAGGCGCATATAAACGAGGATAATACAGTTCGAACAGTGGTGCTCGGATATGACTCCGGAATTCAATTACCGAAGGTTTGGTTTCTCACTCCGGTATGGCGGATTTATACCGATCTAGGCAACTTTGAAGTGAATGCATTCACGGGTGAAGTAGGAGTGGAAAAAAGTTGAATGAAACGGGATTGCAGTTTAGCGTATTGGCCAGTGGAAGCACAGGTAACGCAGTTTATGTTCAGGCTGGTGCGTCGCGAATTCTTATTGATGCAGGCGTTGGGATTCGACAGTTACAGTCAGCATTTCGTCACATTGGCATTTCGATGGATCATCTTGATGCAGTGATTGTCACGCATGAGCACAGCGATCACGTGAAGGGACTTGCATCTCTTTTGCGAAAATTCTCTGTCCCCATTTATACATCACAAGGAACATGGCATAAGATTGCTACTTTTTGGCGCGACGAGGAACAGGTGACAGCTCAAATCATTCAGGCAGATGTCCCTTTTTCACTGGGGGAATTTGTACTAGAGCCGTTTGCCTTATCCCATGATGCCGAGGAACCGCTTGGATTTTGCATTCGTAATGGAGGCAAAAAGCTCGTACTGGCAACGGATCTTGGGTATGTAAGTGACCGCATTCGAACCTTGGCCTATGGTGCGGATGCGTATATTCTAGAGGCGAATCACGATCTTGAATTATTGCGAACGGGTCCGTATCCGTGGCATTTAAAGCGCAGGATTTTAGGCGATAAAGGGCATTTATCAAATGACAGTGCCGGTGACTTTTTGTGCGATGTGGTCACTGATAAAACAGAATCAGTTTTTCTTGCTCATTTGAGTCAGGAAAATAATCGACCAGAACTTGCCCAACGGAGAGTAAGTGAGGCGATGGCCAATCTACCCAAAGCTATAGAAAATCGTCTCGGTATCCGCCTTACATATCCGGACCACCCAACTCCACTTATGACGCCATCTGGGGTCGCAGTGAATACGAATCTTTCGATGTAAATCTAACAATTTTCAGTTTTTACTTCAATTCGGATGAGTATTAATTACGGATTTTGGATAATATGTGACAATAGGAAGTTAAGCTTATGTGACATCCAACATAAATGGATTGAGTTAACTTATAGTTAATGGGTATAATTTGTCTCACGGATCACTACGGCATTTTGAAGAATGAGGAGGACTAAAATGGGATTTTATGATGACGGCCAGTTTCGCAGCACTAAAAATCGCGGGCCGGGGTCAAGCTCACTACTAAGGTGGTTAGCAGTCGTCGTCGTATCTGCGGTAATTGGATCAGCAACAACCATGGCGGCCGTACCCATGTTGCTTCAGGCAAATGTCATTCAAGCGCCTGCCGCATCAAATGCAAACTTGCAGAATATGAGTTATCACAATTTGCAACCGGTCTCCGTGAAAGTGAACGATTCTGTTGTGCAAGCAGTTAAAAAGGTTCGTCCATCGGTTGTAGGCGTTGTTAATTATCAAATGCTTCCCAATTCCTCAGGAACTAGTACTTCTCTACAAGAAGAAGGTGTCGGTTCAGGTGTCATCTTTAGTTCTAAAGGGTACATTGTCACCAATTATCATGTAGTCCAGGGAGCCACGAAAGTTGAAGTGGTGATTCACAAAAAAACACATGTGTATGCAACAGTAGTTGGGTATGACCCTTATACAGATTTGGCAGTATTAAAAGTGCCTTCATCTGATATTCAACCGAGTGACGTTGCACAATTTGGTAATTCCTCTACGTTACAGGTTGGAGAACCTGCCATTGCGATTGGAAACCCGGCAGGTCTTGATTTTGCTGATACAGTGACCACAGGTGTGATTAGTGCGACACAGCGCACCATGCCTGTGATTGACGCGGCGACTGGAAATGTAATTGGCGAACAAACAGAATTACAAACAGACGCCGCAATTAACCCCGGTAATAGTGGCGGACCCTTGTGCAATATTGCAGGTCAGGTGATAGGGATCAACAACTCGAAAATTGTTGCTCACGGATTTGAAGGAATGGGATTTGCTATTCCAATTAATGAAGTTCGGACGATTATAAATCAGATTTTGACAACCGGGCACGCTGTTCATGCAGCGATCGGTATTGAAGGTGAATCGCTATCTGCAGTACCCGCAGAATATCAGCCGAATGTTCCTGTGAATTACGGAGTGTGGATTGTAAACGCAATGAGTGCGTCGGCAAAAGCAGGCGGCTTGCAACATGGAGATGTGATCATTGCTATTGATGGTCATAAGGTGACGGGTATTACGTCGCTACGTTCGATCCTTTGGACAGATTACCGCCCAGGTCAGAACGTGACCGTGACTATATATCGTGACCAACAAAAAATGAATCTCACCGTCAAATTAGGGGAGTTGCCCCCACCGTCTAATTCTCCATCAAGCAGTTCGTCGGGCTCTGGGGCGCCAAACTCGTCCGGAGGGAGCAGCGGTACGAATCCATTGTCTCCATTTGGTGCAGGTAATTGATAAGGGAGATTCTTTTTGGTGCAAATTGTAGTGATCGCAGTCGGTAAATTGAAAGAAACATATTGGAGGGAAGCGCAGGCAGAGTACCTTAAAAGGTTACTCGCCTACGCTTCTTTGTCAATCAGTGAAATACCAGATGAAGCAGATGACTTCAATCCGGCGCGGATTCAGCGTGTAGAAGGGGAGCGAATTCTTGCCAAGATAAAAGAGCGCGACTACGTGATTGTGCTTGAATTACGAGGGAGACAGTACAGTTCAGAACAGTTCGCACAACAGATGCAGACGGTGTTTACGAAAGGATTCAGTCGCTATGTGTTTGTGATTGGCGGTTCTCATGGATTTGATTTGAGTGTCCTGGCACGCGCGAATCTGCAGTTCTCTATGTCACACCTCACCTTCCCACATCAGATGGCACGAATCATATTGCTTGAACAAGTATATCGTAGCTTTCGAATCGCATCAGGTGCCCCCTATCACAAGTAAACATGTTATGATTAAGTATGAACTTCAATAGGAAGGGTGCATGTGTGTGAACTATGAGGAACTCATCCCGCAGTTTCGATCGTATTTGAAGAAAATGACGGATTATCACAGTGCTATCGCCTTGCTCGAATGGGATGCACGCACGCATATGCCGAAGAAGGGAATAAGAGGTAGGTCTCAAGCGATTGCCACATTGTCTGGAGAGGCATTTCGTATGAGTGTATCAGATCAAATGGCAAGTTTTCTTGACCAATTGGAATCTCAACAAGGGTCCTTGGATCAAGTGACCGCACGTTTGGTAGAAGAATCAAAGAAAACCTATGAGAGAAGCAGAAAAATCCCGCCCGATCGCTATGAAGCATTTGTTGCATTAACTTCTGAGGCAGAATCCGTATGGGAAGTTGCCAGAGGTGAAAATGACTTTGCTACCTTTGCACCATACCTTGAGAAAATTGTTGATATGACTCGAGAATTTGTGGACTATTGGGGTTATGAAGGACATCCCTACAATACGTTGCTTGATCAATATGAGGTTGGGATGACAGTTTCTGTTCTGGACGATATCTTTTCGGGATTGCGTACAGAGACGGTGATGCTGTTAAATAAGATTGAAAAAAAACCGCTGGTGAATACGGGGATTTTAGAACGTTATTATGATCCGGAGAAACAAAAAGCTTTTAGTGAATTTATTTTGCGCGAAATGGGCTATGATTTTGAAGCGGGGCGTCTTGATGAGACGGCGCATCCGTTTGCGACAGGAATCGCAGACGGAGATGTGCGCATTACGACGCATTATTACCCGAATTTCTTTAATGCTGCAATATTTGGATCGATACATGAAGGCGGACATGCACTGTATGAACAAGGCATTTCATATGAACTGATTGATACACCTCTGCATTCGGGTACATCAATGGGCATCCATGAATCTCAGTCGCGTTTTTGGGAGAATATGATTGCTCGTAGTTACGAATTTTGGCAGTGTTATTATGGCGATTTGCAAAAATATTTCCCGGAGTCGTTAGGTGACGTCTCACTAGATCAGTTTTATGCAGCCATTAATGTGGTTCGACCGTCTCTTATTCGCATTGAGGCAGATGAAGTGACGTATAATCTGCACATTATGCTGCGGTATGAGATCGAAAAGGGACTTATTGGTGGAGATTTAGCTGTGAAGGATTTGCCTGAGATTTGGCGAGAGAATATGCGAGAGAATTTTGGCATTGTTTCTCCTACTGATTCAGATGGCGTCTTGCAGGACGTGCATTGGTCTGGTGGGATGTTCGGCTATTTTCCATCTTACGCACTTGGCAACATTTACGCAGCGCAATTTGCTCAGGCGCTTGAACGGGATCTTCCAGATCTTAAAGATCGAGTGCAGCATGGACGACTACCTGAGATTCGTCAGTGGTTAGGGCAAAATATTCATCAATATGGTGCCCTGTTGAAACCTGCGGAGATTTTGAAACAAGTTACAGGTGAGACCATTGATGCAAAACCGCTTGTTTCCTACTTAAATCAAAAATTTTCTACTCTGTATCATCTATAGACCAGAAATATTTATAGCGCCTGTTCAAAAAGGGTTGAGGTAAGATGCAAGCAGGGGTTTGGTGAAGTCTGGACATGCGCGCGGAGTGTACGATAGGTGGTACATGAGCACGCATGTCCAGCACAAGCCGAAGCCCTGCGCCGCAGAGTTCTCGACCCTTTTTGAACAACCTCTTATAGCGCGGTCGAGATGTATCCTTGAAATTAGGCGGTGCATTGCTTTAGGGGAATTTGACGATTCACTCAAAAAGTGTCGTCGAGACATAGAGAAAGAGCCTCTCCTTTGGTTGTGTTAAGGTGTCGAATCTAAACACACAAAGGGGTGCTCTTTCATTGAAAAGCGTACAAGAATTCAGCATGAACTTCAACTCCCGGATACAGTAAATGTCATTCATGAGGACAAAGTCAATGATTTTGCCCTCATGGATATGGATGTCTCGACTTGGAGAGGGACTCTCAAGAGATGATACTGGCAAAGGTTTCGGCAATGACTTGATGTCCATGCGTATTTGGGTGTATGGGAAAGAGAACGCCATTTCGTCCTGACTGGCCAGCGACACCGGTACGGTAGCCTTGGATTAGTGCGGCTTGATTTCCTGAAAACGCAGAATGAATCGGTGCAATGGAAGCTCCTGTGCTTGTCGCTGCAGGGATAATCACTGTTTGGTTGTACGTATCAATTACAATTTCCGCCAATGGCGTATTTGGATACGGATTGTATATAGTACCAATAATAAGTGGCGCTCTCGTTCTTCGACGAATTTCTAATACTATGCTACGATAAGCAATTACGCTGGCGAGAAGCGCCTTTTCTAATTCGGCTTTCTTTCGCGAAAGGAGAATAGGTAGGTCATCAATGATGTCATCTCCCCCGATTAGCACACAAATTGTCGTTGCCTTTGTTACTCCCCAAAGCCACGAGTCATTGTATATAAGTGCACTTTGTAAGGCGAATGTGGTCATTCCCGATTGTCCGAAATTAAAATAAGGAAGAATTGAGTCCCCATTCTTTTGTGCAGTTAGCGACGCCAACCTTGGAACAAATCCATGTCCAAGCGGTGCACCATAACCGGCTGCGATTGAATCGCCATACACTGTCAGATGCCTCATTGCCATCGGTTCCCTTCGATTATTGTCATCGTTTATCCTATTCCTCGAAAGTTACAGACGGTAGGGCCATTGTGCATTGGTCTTACGGGAAATCTGAACTTCCACACGAGCGGAGTAGGGTTCCTTATGTGTAGTGAGCCCACACGTATCTACCTCTTACGTCATATGGTGTACGGTAAGTCTCCCTGTTGACTTTGTATGATCGGAGGATAAGACATGCCAAAAAATGTGAAGCGTTCGCCAGCACAAAAACGTCCAGCAAAATCGCGAAAATCAGTATCGGTAACAGATAAATCACATATGGCTGCTACATCGCAGTCAAGTACTTCAGGAGCTAGCGCATCAACTCCACCAAGTGATGCATCTGCTGGATCGTTGGATACCCTCAAGGAAAATATTAAACGCATTGACAAGCACAATCTATTTGATGCGTTAAAACGTGTGAAGGATATGAAACCAGAACAGTGGCGGGACCCGGAAGTGGTTCGTGATTTGACGCAGAATTTGGCTCAAGATATTGGGGTGAAGGTAGATCCGCGTCGAATTGATGCATTTATGAATGCCTACTCTGATGTCACCAAAAATGCTGGTGAAAAAGGACCGAGCGTATCTGTTGAAGAGATTGCCAAAAAGTATGGTGGTAACAATCTAGATGATAAGACGATTAAAGAGATTAAAAAGTTTGTGAAGTAACGTAGAAAGTCACGCCTCCGTGAAAAGAGGATGTGACTTTTTTGCACGTTATCACTGAGGGAGATGAAAAACGGCAGACCCAATTCACATGGGTCTGCCGTTTGGCGGCATGCCATACGGTGGGGGTGTTGCCGCAGGTCCCCCAGGTGGTAACGGCATCCCATAAGGATGAATGGCAGGTTGTGTTCGGGCCATGGCTTGTGCTGGCGGTGATGAAGTTGACGGTGCGGGAAGGGATGCTTGCGTTTCACTGACAGGTGTTGCTTGCGGGGCGTCGGTTGTTTTAGTTTCGTCTGTTCCTGTTCCATCCTCATTGCCACTGAGTTTCTTGAATACGGTATTCCCAAGTGGTGAATTCATTAAAGCCATTAGGATACTCGTAAGATCGCCTGTGTTTAATTTTTTACCTTTCGTTTCGGCCAATTTTTTTAAGACTCCAGACTCCTGTAAGGAATTTGCAGTAATAAAGAGTGTGTCGAGTAAATTATCGGCTTGATGCACATATTTCGCCATCTGTTTGGACCATCCGCGCAAAGTGGATATGGTATTTATGGATTCCTTGAAATTTTTTGGAGACAATATCGTGCCAAGGCCGTTTCCGAGCGCATCAGTAGGAGTACTTTTTGGAGTGTTAGAAACGGTGCGTTTTTTAGCAGTAGTCTTTTTGTTAGCGACCGATCCTATTTTTTTTGCTCCTGCTTTTTTTTGTTGTCCAGCTCCACGCGTATGAGGACTTTTCGCTTTCATGAGTTGAAGCTCGCGTGTTAGCAATTCACGTTCTCGTACGTAAAAAGGTGTCTGCGGATCTAAGTGTTGCAACTGATCCTGCAAGCGGTGTACTCGTTGTTCATTGTTTTCTCGTTTGTCATTAGACGTCTGCGCCATGAGAAGTCCACCTCCATTATCCATGACATTTTGTCACATCATATGAAGGTGGGGAGGAGATGGTGATGACTAATCCAAATGGCTGAAAAATATTTCCATGCGAGCGACTGCTTGTTCTAAGTTTGCCAATGAAGTGGCGTAGGAGATGCGGAAATTGTCTGGTGCACCGAATCCGGATCCAGAGACAACAGATACATGAGCTTCCACAAGAAGGAATTCACACAGTTGATCGACTGTCTCAATGGTGTGCTTCTCACCATTAGCAAGAGTAAGTGTTCGCCCGATCAGACCCTTCGCTTTAGGGAAGATATAAAAGGCGCCTTCTGGTTTCACGCATTCCATTCCGTCTAAGGCATTTAAGGATGCAACAATATAGTCGCGGCGTTTGCGATACTCGTTAATTGTCTGCGGATTGAAAGTGCCCAGAGCGCCTAATGCAGCTTTTTGTGAAATGGAGGAAGGATTAGCCGTTGTATGTGATTGCAAGCTAGACATTGCACGAATGAGATGTTCTGGAGCTGCAACATAACCTACTCGCCAACCCGTCATTGCGAAGGTTTTTGAAAAGCCATTGACGACAAATGTCCGATCTCGCATCGCTTCGATTTGGGCGATACTAACATGCGGGACATCGTACGTCAGCTGTTCGTAGATTTCATCGCTAATGACATATATGGAATACTTTGCGAGCACCTCCGCAAGTGCAGCAATTTCCTCTTTCGTATAAACTGCACCCGTCGGATTACTTGGCGAGTTTAGTAAAATAGCTTTTGTTTTTGGTGTGATGGCGTGCTCCAGTTGACGCGGAGTGATCTTAAAAGACGATGATTCATCGGTAACAAGAGGAACGGGTATTCCATCGCACAGCTTGATTTGTTCAGGATAACTTACCCAGTAGGGAGTTGGTAGTAATACTTCATCTAAAGGGTTCAGTATCGTCATGAAGATGTTATACAAGGACTGTTTTGCACCCGTGGAAACGATGATTTCATTGGCGCTATAGTGCAGTTGATTTTCTTCAAGCAGTTTTTGTGCAATGGCTTGGCGCAATTCCAGAATTCCATTGACTGCCGTATACTTCGTAAAGTGCGCGGTAATGGCAGCAATGGCCGCAAGAGAAGCTTGATCTGGTGTACTAAAATCAGGTTCACCTACACTTAGATTGATCACGTCAACACCATTTGCGACAAGTGCTTTTGTCTTTGAATCAATCGAGAGTGTAGGTGAAGGGGAGATTGCGCGTGCGCGTTTGGATAAATCGAGCATAGTCTCTCTCACACCCCATGTCTAAATAGTTACACTTTATTGTAACATACACAAATGCGTTTAGCCGCGAATGAGACGCCAAATAGATTGAAGGAATTGGTTGAAGTGTTGTGACAGACCTGATTTTGGGTCTGGATGAACAGAACATGTGCTGGTGGGTTCGGTTCCAGTAGCGAAAACATCCTGTTCTACAATCGGGCAAGCAGGCGTGGCGCGTTGACCCGTCTCTGGATCAATCGCCATTTTGGTGACGCCTGGAGGTTGTACGAATGAGCCCTGGGGCTCCTCTGCATAGGCGGCTTTCATCACGGAAGCAAAAATTGGGGCAGCTAAATGAGATTGCACTCCATCAATCGGGCGCATACGATCATATCCGACCCAAACCGCACATACCGTTTTGTGCGTATAACCGACGATCCAAGCATCCGTATCGGTTGTCCCAGTTTTCGCGGCGATCGGTCCAGGGATCATGTGGCTCACGCGATACCCTGTTCCACCAGGTTGCATTACATTTTGCAACATATCTGTGATAATGCAGCATGTAACTGGGGACTCAACGAGCAAACGCGCAGCGGACGGTTGATAGATGGCATGACCTGACGCATCCCGAATCGACGTAAAATAATGTGGCTGCACAAGAAATCCACCATTTGCAAAAATCGCATAGGCCCGTGCCAAATCATATGCGGATTCTGGAAATACACCAAGCGCGAGTGAGGGATAGGGGTGCATATCTGCCGATAACCCGAAGCGCTGCGCGATATCGATGACACGATCTGGCCCGACACGTAGATTTGTACTGACTGCAAATACGTTATCTGAGTGTGCAACCGCCTCTTTCATGTCAATTTGTCCGTACGTATAGTCATCGGCAAAATTATGTACGGTGTAGAGACGACCTCCATCATATTGGAAAGTGGTCGGGGCACTTTTCATATGCATTGCGGCGGTAAATCCATTGTCTAATGCAGCTGTAAAAACAAACGGCTTAAAGACAGAACCAGGCTGGCGCTGGGCGTGTACTCGATCATATGGACTTTCCGTATAATTCGTACCACCGCTATAGGCTTTAATCGCTCCTGTAGCGGGATCCATCACAATGGCGGCTACTTGCAGTCCACTTCTTGCCGGGATGTACTTAGCAATGGCTTGATCCAGTGCATTTTGAAGAGGCAAGTTGAGTGTAGATTGGATCGAGAGACCGCCGCGAGCTAGAGCGTTATTTTGCAAATGTAGGCTATTCTCTGCACTTACAGCGGCTGCATGCATGAAGTAGGGGGCTACACTGTGCTGACTCTGGTGATGTGCGAAGTGCAATGGGGCAATAAACGCAGCATGGGCTGCACTTTGCGTAAGATACCCAACTCGTACCATGGCCTGAAGTACTTCGCGTTGTCGGATTTTCGCAGCGTTTCGATCGGTAAATGGCGAATATAGGCTAGGTCCTTTTGGCAGACCTGCAAGTAGTGTACTTTCCGCTAAATCAAGTTGTGAAACGGGGTGACCAAAATAAAGCTCAGACGCTGCTTCGATCCCCGTTGCGCCGTCTCCATAATAAATAACATTGAGATAATCCGTGAGAATTTGCTTTTTGGAAAAATGCCATTCTAAATCTAATGCATAGAGAGCTTCCTGCAATTTTCGCCCAAGGGTGCGATCACTAGATAGAAAGAGATTTTTGGCGAGTTGTTGCGTGATGGTCGATCCGCCTTGTACGACTCGACGGGCGCGAAGGTCTGCAAGTAAGGCGCGCGCAATGCCCTTGAAGTTCAGACCGCGATGATGATAGAAAGAGGCATCCTCAACGGCAATTGTCGCTTCCTGTAGAGATAACGGGATGTCTTGTAGCGGGACTGGAATCCGAGCTGGCTGATCTGAAAGTTGGCCGATCACCTGGCCGTCTTGTGCGAGAATTCGTGAAGGTTCGTCTAATAGCGTTGGCAAGGGGATATGATGTATTGCAAAACCAACGCCTGTTCCTATGCCGAGCGTTCCAAGAAAGACTATTGATATCACGCGATTGCTCCGCGGTGAGCGATGTTCTTGTTGTTGTAGCCAATCCTTCATAACTTGAATACGGAGTTGTAACCGTTGCGAAACCGTCGGGCTTGATAACGTTTTTGGAGGTTTGATCACAGCGTTCGTTCCTCCCTTTTCTGTGTTGTACCAGTATTAACCAGACGCGCGTGATTCAAACGGCAGAAATCATGAAAGGAATGTGAAACCACGTTTATTTTAGAGATGTAAATGATATAATACGGACGGACTATTCAAAGGGAGTGGGAATTAATGGAACTTTGGTTTACAGAAAAACAAACAGCGGATTATGGAATAACAGCTAAAATCACAAAAACGTTGCATACTGAACAAACGGAATTTCAGGATCTGGCGATCATTGAGACGAATGAATGGGGGCGTATGCTCGTTCTAGATGGATGTGTGATGACGACCATTCGCGATGAATTTGTTTATCATGAAATGATTTCGCATATTGCACTATCAGCACATCCAAACCCGCAAAAGGTGTTGGTGGTGGGTGGGGGCGATGGCGGTGTGATGCGAGAGATCATCAAACATAAAACTGTTCAAAAAGCAGTATTGGCGGAAATTGATGGACGTGTCATTGATCTGTCTAAGCAGTATCTACCAGAGATTGCGGTGGCTCTGAATGATTCGCGCGTTGATGTGCGTGTGATTGATGGGATTGCACATGTGAAAGAACATAAGGGCGAATACGATGTGATTATCGTTGACTCGACCGATCCAATTGGACCCGCGGTTGGGCTATTTGCGAAGGAATTTTATCAAAACATTTATGAAGCACTAAAAGATGACGGTATTTTTGTTGCTCAAAGTGAATCTCCCTTTATGCACGGAGAGTTGATTTCGCGAGTACAAAAGGATGTTTCAGCGCTATTTCCGATTACCCGCTTGTATCTCGCATCTATTCCTACGTATCCAAGTGGATTATGGAGCTTTACTATCGGTTCTAAACGTTATGATCCGGCTGACATTGCAGATGAGGAGCGTATAAGCGAACTGTCCACGCGTTATTATACGCAGGCATTACACCGTGCTGCGTTCACGTTGCCAGCATTTGTCGAGGAGCTTGTAAAGTGAGCAAAGAGCGCACACATAAAGACCCATTTGATCCAGCCTATTCTGGCAATACATTTATTGGATCCATGGATACATACGATGCGGCACGCGCGGTAATTTATGGGATGCCAATGGATTGGACCACATCATTTCGACCAGGAACGCGATTGGGACCACAGCGTATTCGTGAGGTGTCGATTGGACTTGAGGAATACAGTCCGTATCTTGACAGACATTTGGAAGATGTTGCGTACGTTGATTTGGGCGATATTCCACTGCCATTTGGCAATCCGGCACGTAGTATCGATATGATTGAGCAGTATGTTGGGAAATGGCTCGACGATGGCAAATTGCCCTTTGGACTAGGTGGTGAGCATTTAGTCACGTTAGGGGCTGTTCGTGCAGCGTTTGCGCGTGTGCCTAATCTGCACATTCTTCATTTTGATGCGCATACTGACCTGCGTGATGCGTACGAAGGGGAAGTATTATCGCATTCGGCGGTGATCAAACGCATCGCTGAATTTGTTCCGTCGAAAAATATTTACCAGTTCGGCATTCGTTCGGGCACGCGGGAGGAATTTGCCTATGGACGCGAACATACGAATTTCCACCCATTTGACGTATTAGAACCATTGAAAAAAAGGATAGGTGACATCGGGAAGAAGCCCTGCTACGTGACGATCGATATTGACGTATTAGATCCCGCTTTTGCCCCAGGAACAGGAACCGCAGAAGCGGGAGGGATTAGTTCAAAAGAACTTCTTGCCGCGATTCATGCGATGCGTGACTTACAAGTGGTGGGATTCGACTTGGTGGAAGTGGCGCCAACGCTTGACCCAACAGAACAAACGCAAATTGTCGCTTCAAAATTATTGCGAGAAGCGCTATTGACATTTATAGAGTAGGTATATTTGATGAGTATCGTAGGCTTTGTACGCATTGAATCTGCTGCAGCAGGTGTGATCGAGGCACCAGCTCTCTTTGAGAGTTTTGGGGAAAATGGGTTGTATCGTGCGGTATATGAGGAAGTAACAGAAGGGATGCAACGGAGTACAGCCATCATGGAGCTGGATATATCTGGTTCGGGTGCACCGAAGCTGCTGATGGTTCGCAGAGGAGAGATCGAATCACTCCACAATTTCAGCGAAAACGCAGCGACGAAAGGCTACTACAAGGTTGCAGGTGGAACACTCAATTTTGATATTCGAACGGTGAATCTTCATGTGAGGGTCGGAGATCATCAGTTACAAATCGACGTAGAGGCTGCATTCCTTTTTGCAGGGCAGCAACCTCTTTCTTTTAGCGCTCACATTGCAATGAACGAGCGCACATAGGACGCTGCGAATTCATCCCGTTTGTTCGATGATAGGTTTTCTCCAACTCGGATTTGACTGCGAAGAAAGTGGTTGATTTCGTTCTTCTCTTTCTTTGATGAAATCCTCCCCATAGCGGTCAACGAGGTGTAATCGTTGAAAATAGCGACGTGCTTCTAAATAGCTCGCGTGCGCAAATGCTGCATTCACGGAACCCTGTACAGCCGCTCCAGCGATCGGTAAAATTAGGCTTCCTTGCTGTTCTAACAACCTCATGGCGAGACGTGCTGCCATGAGGTCGATGAGTTGACCTACCGCAGGAATAGAAGTCGCAATGAGTCGCGAAGACAAGTGTTCCCCTGCTGCTTTGGTAAGGGTAAAACTGGCCTGGCGCAATGCGAGATGTGCGCCCACTTTTGCTGAAATCAGCTCTTGATCTGCTGAAAAGGGAGACATGGCGATAAGTAAATGAGGCAAGTCTTCTGCATTGCGCAGAGAGTAACCATAGCTGTAGCCCGTCTGCACAGCCCCTTGAGCCATGAGCCGAATGGTGACATATAGATCCGCTGCAATCGTTGGTGCGATGAAACCTTGCAATCCAGGGATCATGGTGAAAACAGATGTGAGTATGCCAGCTGTAGCGCCCTGTGCAGACATCACGATCCTTGTGGACTTGGCAAGTCGAAGCGCGGTTTCATCCTTGATTTCGAGTGGCAACATGCGAATCTCCGAGGTTGTGCTCGCATGACTTCCCAGTTCTCGTAAGCTGCGCTCGACGTGATCAAACTGCCGAGCGGTGCTCGCTTGATCGAGTACGGTTAAGATGGCTTCACGTGCAATGTTGGTAAGCCGATCGGCGAGTTTTGGTTGTAAGCGCCGCGTAAACTTACTGGCGAAATGTAGGAGATGGCTCGTCCGTTGTGTGAATTGTTTGGCGAACCGTAAGGTGAATGGATCCTCGCCTGGAGTTGACCAAAGAGCCATCGCTTCAGATTCATATGGAGTCATCTTATTGCGCCCCCTCACATCGCTTTTGTCGTTACTAAGAGAGTAATTCGCGATGGAGCTGCGTTCTCCTGCTTTACGTCATTGCCGATTATTGGTAGAGTAAAGAATCATATGTCTTTAATATGGGGAGACTTGGCGTGAAAAGTTTTCGCGATCCAGTGCATAATTTAATTGTCTTTCAAAATGAGGATCAAGTGGTGATTGACCTTATTAATACGAAAGAAGTGCAGCGGTTACGACGTATTCGCCAGTTAGGACTTGGGAACATCGCGTATCCTGGAGCGGAACATTCGCGGTTTGTGCATTCACTGGGCGTTGCCCATTTGATGCGGCGGTTTCTAGATGCGTTACGTGAAGGACATGATCAGCAGATGAACGACTTGCAGCGAGATCTGCAAGACTATCGCACGTTGGCGTTGAGTTCAGCTTTGTTACACGATATTGGGCACGGGCCGTTCTCCCACGCGTTAGAAAGTGTCACGAAAGTGCGGCATGAACAATTTACAGTGGGCATTTTGCGTTCACCTACGACAGAAGTTCATCAGGTCCTGGAAGGTGTGCAGACGGGCCTCTCTGAACGTGTGGCAAGTGTGATCGAACGGACATTTGACCCATCAAGAGCGCTCGTAAAACTCTTATCGAGTCAGCTTGATATGGATCGTGTGGATTATTTGTTGCGCGATGCACTAATGACAGGTGCAGGCTATGGGACCTTTGATGTCGAGTGGTTGTTGCATGCCATGCGAATTGGGGAAGTCGATGGGGAGCCAGAAGTGGGGCTTGATCTAAAGAAAGGCCAAAGTATTGCTGAAGATTATATCATGTGTCGCTATTATATGTATCTACATGTCTACTTTCATCGTACGACGCGTGCGGCAGAGGTGATGGTAGAGAAACTTTTGCAAAGAGCCAGAGAGGTTCAAGCATTCCTGCCAGGTTTTGATGCGTTAAATGCATTGCTAAAAGGTCGCTTACAGCCCACGGATGAACAGTCGCTCTCCCTTTATCTACAATTGGATGATGGAATTATCTGGACTGCGATGCATCTTTGGTCGCAGCACGAAGACCGCATTCTCCGGGATTTTTCAATGCGTTTATTGCACAGGAAAATCTTTCAAGGCATCGATGTCGAATCAGAGCAACAGGGATTTGATTTGATTCAAAAAATGGAGCAAAGAGCAATGGCGGAAGGAATATCTCCTGATTATTATGTCATTGACGATACCGCGGCTAGCCATGCCTATCATGACCCTTACATTACTTCTGCAGGAAGCCTGTCAGCAGATGCATTCACACCTGTTCCGCAAGGGGCATCAGAATCGATCTACTTATTTGATGAAACCGGTCATCCACACGAATTGGCAGAGTCCTCTTTTATCGTAAAAGCGGTACGCAATCGGCGCGTATATGCGAGACGTGTTTTATTTCCGGAGGAATGGTTCTAGTGGCGGATCGCGCTATACATTGTGATTTGTGGCTGGCCGAGATATTAAGTGTCGTCAATGTGGGGATTCACGCGGTTGATATCAAGGGGGTAACACTCTATTACAATCAGAGCGCAGCAAAGCTTGACGGAGTGAATCAACACGAAGTCATCGGACGCCATGTGCTCGATGTATTTCCCTCGTTATCAGAGGAAACAAGTTCACTTTTACGAGTGCTTCGTTCAGGGGAGAAAATCTCCCATCGCCAACAGGTGTATACGAATTTTCGAGGTCAAGAAGTACACACGTCAAATACGACGATTCCTGTATATTCAGGAAAGAAATTGGTGGGCGCGCTAGAAATCGCCACCGATATGACTGAAGTAAAGCATCTCGCCGAGAAGATAGTCAATTTGCAAGCAGCCACATTACCAAAGCATACGGATGCGCACCTTGCAGGCAATGGTGTTGATTTTGTTCTGTCTGATTTATTGACATGCGCCGAATCGGTGAAAGCAGTGATCGCACTTGCACAAAAGATTGCACGCACTTCTTCACCTGTTCTTGTTTACGGACAAACAGGAACGGGTAAGGAATTGTTGGTGCAAGGGATTCATAGTGCAAGTCCGCGCTGTCATCAACCTTTTATTGCGCAAAATTGTGCGGCGCTGCCTGAACCACTATTAGAAGGAATTTTATTTGGAACGGTAAAGGGGAGCTTTACTGGCGCGGAAAATCGTCCTGGGTTATTTGAACTCGCAAGCGGCGGCACGCTATTTCTCGATGAATTAAATTCGATGCCACTCGATTTGCAAGCCAAACTACTCCGCGTATTAGAGGATCAAAAGATTCGCCGTCTGGGTGACAACAGGCAAATGCCAGTCGATGTCAGGATCATGGCAGCGATGAATATCGATCCTGAAGAAGCGGTGCAAAAGGGGATTCTCCGCGCAGACTTGTATTATCGTATTCGAGTTGCCGCACTTCATCTACCCCCGCTCAGCGAGCGCAGAGAGGATATTCCTCTCCTTATTACGCATTTTTTGAAGATCTTTAATGATCGCTTTTCAAAACAAGTGACTGGCATTGCCGCGAATGCGCTGGAGTATCTGATTCAGGCGTCTTGGCCCGGGAATGTACGCGAACTCAAACATGCGCTTGAAGCCGCAATGATCATTGTTGAAGGAACGACCATTGAATGTGAACATCTTCCGCTTTATTTGCAAAAAGAAAAAGCAAGGCGTCTTGCAAATTCAACATGTGCTCTTCCATCGGATGCTTCTTCATTTGCACCAATCAATCTAAAGGGTGCATTAGCGAATGTAGAAAAACAATGGCTGCGCCGCGCGGTGAGAGAGTCAGGTGGAAATATCGCATTGGCGGCAGAATATCTCGCGTTGCCGCGGCAAACGCTCCAATCCAAATTGAAAAAGTATGGACTCGAATTTTCTTCTGACGAAGCGTATAGCCCAGATGATTTTCGGTCATGATAGGAGTGCGATGGATGAGAGGGTGTGGTTGCGTTGGAAAACGAAACAGAACACTCACCGAAAGATGACAAATCCACTTCGTGAGAAGCTGGAGGGATGTGCTAAAGACAACTTCACAGTTGTTTCCGCGTCTAATTTGGCTATCTGGAATGGCGTTTTAGTCTGAGGAACATTCCATCGCAAAGGGGACCTTCGGGTTCCCTTTTTGCGTGCCGATTTATCGGCACATGCTGATAGAGGAAAGAAATTGGTCGCGTTGCGACAAGGATGCCCAGTTGGCATAAAACTTGCTTTATTTCTCTTATGTGAAGTGGAGAAGAAAGGAGTTGCGTCTTGTGGGAGATCTCTATGGAGTAGGAAGAGTGATGGAACCACGTGGAACCATGCCTCAACCTGCTTGGAAAATTGACAATACAATGAGTTGCGGATCAGATGAAGTGGTGATTGCAGTGGAGACGCTCAATATTGATTCGGCAAGTTTTACTCAGATCAAAGAAGAAGTTGGCGCTGATGAAACGGCAGTTGCGAGACGCATGAAAGAGATTGTGGAGATGCGTGGGAAACATCATAATCCAGTCACTGGATCTGGCGGGATGCTGATCGGGCGTGTGCAAGAAATGGGCCCAGAGTCTTCAAAGCGACACGAATTGCGTGTGGGTGATCGGATTGCGACACTCGTTTCGCTATCTTTAACTCCGTTGCAAATTGAAGAAGTAAAGCGGGTTGAGCTTTCGACCGGACAAGTGGATGTAATCGGGAAAGCGATTTTGTTTGATAGTGGCATTTACGCCAAAATGCCAGAAGATCTGCCAGATCGCGTGGCACTTGCGGTGTTTGACGTATGTGGTGCGCCAGCGCAGACTGCGCGGATGGTGAAGTCGTGGCACACGGTGATTGTGCTTGGCGCAGGGGGGAAGTCCGGAATGACAGTTCTCGCTCAGGCACGCCGAAATCTCGGCGGAAGTGGGCGCCTGCTTGCTGTGGAATATGCCGAAAAATCAGCGCAAGTTGTTCGCGACTTAGGTTTTGCGGATGAGGTGATCGTTTGCAATGCGCAAGATCCGATAGCTACTCTGGCAGCAGTGCAAGAGGTGCTCCAAGGGCAACTCGCCGATGTGACGATCAATTGTGTGAGCGTTCCTGGCACGGAACTTGCTTCTATTATGGTTACAAAAGATCGCGGTCTTGTTTATTTTTTCAGTATGGCTACCAGTTTTACGACAGCAGCACTCGGGGCGGAAGGTTTAGGGAAAGATATCGACATGATGATTGGAAATGGATATGCACGGGGGCATGCGGAACTTGCTTTAGATCTGGTTCGAACAGAACCTGAGTTGCTTGCGGCTTACGTGCAAAAATGTAGATAGGTATCGTTCATAGGGAGGGGTATGGAGGATGAGTGTACAAGAACATGAAATTCTGTACGGGAGATTGCAGCGTCAATTTAGGGATATTCCGCTTTGGAAAGATGTTACTGATGAGCAGTGGAATGACTGGAAATGGCAGTTGACGCATACCGTCGATACGATCGAAGATTTAGGGCAAATAATTAACCTCACTGAGATGGAAATAAGGGGCGTACAAAGAGCAGGTAAAGATTCGATCCCGTTGCGAATTACGCCTTATTACGCCATGCTCATGGACCCTGATGATCCGAATTGTCCGATTCGTTTGCAGGCCGTGCCGATTTCGAATGAATTGAATCGATCGCAGTGGGACATGGCAGATCCGCTCAGTGAAGATGAAGATGCGCCGGCGCCAGGACTTACGCATAGGTACCCAGATCGCGTTCTTTTTCTGATCACGAACCAATGCTCGATGTATTGTCGGCATTGCACGCGGAGACGTTTTTCTGGTCAAGTAGGTCATGCCGTGCCAAAACCGCAACTTGATGCTGCGATTGACTATATCCGCCGCACACCGCAAATTCGGGATGTGTTACTCTCAGGGGGCGATGGTCTGCTTGTTAATGATCGTATTCTTGAATATATCATCTCTAGTTTGCGGGCGATTCCGCACGTTGAGATCATTCGCATTGGCACACGAGCACCTGTGGTGTTTCCGCAGCGCATTACGGAGAATCTGTGCAATATTTTAAAGAAGTATCATCCGGTATGGCTTAATACGCATTTTAACCATCCTGATGAAATTACCCCGGAAGCAAAAAAGGCATGTGAAATGCTCGTCGATGCAGGCGTGCCCGTCGGCAACCAGAGCGTGTTGTTGCGCGGGATTAACGACTGTACGCATGTAATGAAAGATCTTTTGCATAAATTAGTAAAAATTCGCGTGCGTCCGTATTATCTCTATCAATGCGACTTGTCAGAAGGCATTGAGCACTTCCGCACAACAGTCTCAAAGGGAATTGAAATTATGGAAGAACTACGGGGGCATACGTCAGGTTATGCGATTCCAACCTTTGTAGTTGATGCACCTGGTGGCGGTGGTAAAATTCCGGTAATGCCGCAATATATGATTTCTCAGGGGCATGGGAAAGTGGTGTTGCGTAATTTCGAAGGAGTTATCTCTGTATATCACGAGCCGACGTATGAAGATAAGGGTTGCCCGCCATCTTGTGAACATGATCATGAAGAGAAGGCGATTGGGGTTGCCAAATTGTTGCACAATCAAGCGGTTAGTCTTGAACCAGAAGGGTTGAAACGTGCAGTGGAACATCATCATCAGGAGAAGAGCTAAGAGATAGGGAGTCGTACCGACGTGTTGAATATGTGGGAACGCATAGATCGATTGAAAGTGCGCAACTTCGCAATTGTTGGCGTGAGTAAACACGCAGGGAAGACGACCACACTTAACCGCATGATACGAGACGCCGCCTTTTGTTCGCGGCGTCTCGCTCTTGCAAGTATTGGCGTAGATGGGGAGCGCATCGACCATGTAGCAGGAACACCCAAACCGGAAATTTGGGTGCCGACACAAACGGTGTTCGCTACGGCCATTTCAGTCATGACGGGAGCTTCAGCACCTGTGGAATGGCAGATGCCAACAGGCATTGACTCCCCATTTGGTGAGGTGTGGATCGGAAAAACAACGGCGTCAGGAACCATCTGTCTAGCCGGAGTAAGACAACTGGATCATCTCCAGACTCTGCTTGCTATGTTTCAAAGGTGCACGATTGATCATGTGATATGGGATGGGGCGTTGTCCCGAATGATTGCCGCGAATCCACAAGTTTCAGACGGTGTGATGCTCGCCACAGGAGCGGTTGTTGGGACGCTTGCACAGGTGGTGCATAAAACGCAACAGGTTTTACGTAGAATTACTCTTCCGATATTGCCTGAACGTCTCGCGCACCAACTGCCCGCAGTTGGATCGGGAGTACTGATCGTCACTGTAAGTGCTCTACAAAAAAAATCTTTGGACCTGTCCAATCTAGAAGTGCGTGCAATCTATCCGTTTCCGGACGCCAGTGCGTTTACCGAGGATGTTCGAACGTTGATGAATGTGCCAGATGAAGAATGCCTCTTTGTTTACGGTGGGGCGGTAACCGATCAGGTATTGCGAACGTTGCAGAATCGAGAACAAATCGTGACTGTAGTCGCGGCATCTCCTGCACACGTCTTTGTGTCAGAAGCTGTATGGCGTAGTTTTGCGCGTGCTGGTCATCGGTTGGTCGTACGCCAGTCTGCAGCCTTGATTGGGATAACGGTCAATCCAGTCTCCCCGTGTAGCGCAATGTTGGATCGCCAGCAACTAAAGCAATCGATTCAATCCCTTGCTGATGTGCCAGTGTGGGACGTTATGGAGTAGGGGTGGTCATATGGATTTTCTAGATCGCTATACAAGTGAACAAATTGATTTTGCTTATGTACAAAGTAAAATCACACCAATTACACCCCTGGGTCAACAACTGTTTCGTACAAAGCGGCCATTTGTATACGGAGAAGAAGTGCGATGGCAAGATGACCGCAATGATGCGTTGCAATTGGAGGCCCGAGTAGGAACGCTTCAAGCGAATGGAAAAGATATGCGCGCGAATCTCGTTGCAAGTCTAAGTGCCATGCCAGATATGGAGCCTGTCTTGCGGTTATTGCATCATAGAGAACCATTATTGGTTGAGCATTTTGCGATGCTAAAGCGCTTTTTATTTTTTGCTGAAGAAATGAATGGGTATCTGCGGGAAGCTCGTGTACATTTTACGTGGTGGCAGGTGGATACGGGGCAAATTCTTCGTATTTTACAAAAAGATGATTTCGTTCGAGCCCCCACGTTTTCACTGCAAGATGCTGGACTGCCAGATTTACAGCAAGCATATGAAATGTTTGAACGAATACGAGCAAAGCGGGTGTCACTTGAGCACGAATACGGCAGACAACTTGGAGTGACCTATGCTGTTCCATTGCGTCGTGACCAGACACTTATTTTGTCGATCGAAGAAATGGGGCGTATCATAACAGCGCGCAACGATGCACGGCTGCGTATGCGGTTGCAGACACCTTTTGAATGTGTTTTCGAACCGGTTTGGCCAACTGAGCATGAAGAACTCGTTCATGCGGAAGATGTGGCACGTGAGCGAGTTGCAGTGCTTGAACAAGTTGTTTTGAAAGAATTGACCCGTAAATTACTTCCGTTTTATCCGCTGCTCGATATGCGAACAAAGGAGATCGCACATCTGGATGAATTGCTGGCGCGCATCAGTTTGTCTAGTGATCACGGATATACATGGTCGACGCTGAGTCAGAGTGATATTCAATTAGTGGGAGGGTACCCGCCTGCGCACGCGAACTTTACACCGATTGATGTGACATTACACTCCTCTGTTTCTGTTTTAACGGGTCCTAATATGGGCGGGAAGACGGTGGCACTAAAAACACTATTGCTCGTTATGGTCTGCCATCACTATGGGTATCCTGTGCCAGTGACTATGTTTTCCGCTCCTTTGGTTCAGCATGTGCGCTATGTCGGAGGCGATGCACAATCGCTGCAGTCAGGACTCTCTTCCTTTGGGGCGGAGATTGTGGCGATTCAACTAGCGTTGGCTTTGCCTGATGCACTGCTTTGCTTTGATGAAATTGGTCGGAGTACAAATCCAGTTGAAGGTATGGCGTTGATAGAGGCAATCGTGTGTGAGGTGCAACGCGATTCTCATCGCAAATTATTTTGCGCGACGCACTTTCCGCTTCAGATAATGGAATCCGTTACCAACCTTCGCATTCGCGGCGTGCGTCAGGAAGCGTTATCGGCAAAAGGTGAGTGCCTAGATGTTACGGAGCGCCTGCGCCTTTTGCAAGCTTCCATGGACTATCGGATTGTCGTACACAATGACACTGATGTGCCACATGAGGGATTGAACATAGCAAAGTGGCTTGGACTTGATGAGCGTATTTTTCAAGCCGCACAGAAGATTGTAGATAGGGTAACACAGGGGAATTCACGATAAAGTTTGGCTGGTAGGAGTGATTGGAATGGCGAGTAAGTTATACCTTGATCCCGAGCTTATTGCAAAGGCACGCAGTGCGGCGTCCATTATTGCGGACGACGTGGCTCAGTTTATTGCAGATAAAACGACAGTGGCTTTGGAGCGCACAGTGCTGCGTTTACTCGGGTTAGATGGCGTGGATGCAGAATATGTTCCACTGCCAAATGTGGTGGTCGATCATATTCACGAACGTGGACAATTGCAAGATGGGATTGCACGATTTGTGTTAAACGGGATGATCCATACTGGACAATCGATTCAAGAATTAGGAGAAGCGATAGCGGATGGCAGCGTCGATTTACTGACCCTTCCGATTGCAAAGGAGGATGAGATCGCAGCACTGGGACGACAAATGGCGAACCTTGCTTTAGAAACAATGCGTGCAAATCGAGAGAAGCGCACGCATTATTTGCAAACGCTCGGCGCAGGACCACAGCCTTATTTATATGTCATTGTAGCAACAGGTAATATTTATGAAGATGTGATTCAGGCGCGAGCGGCAGCCCGCCAAGGAGCAGATATTATTGCCGTCATCCGGAGTACGGGACAGAGTTTGATCGATTATGTGCCCTATGGTGCAACAACAGAGGGGTTTGGCGGGACGTATGCGACGCAGGAGAACTTTAAGATTATGCGATCCGCACTGGATGAAGTGGGCGAGGAAATAGGTCGCTATATTCGACTATGTAACTATTGTTCTGGACTTTGTATGCCAGAAATTGCAGCGATGGGAGCGCTTGAGCGCCTTGATGTCATGTTGAATGATGCGCTCTATGGGATTTTATTTCGCGATATTAATATGCAGCGTACGTTGATTGATCAGAATTTTAGTCGCATGATCAATGCCTATGCAGGAGTGATTATTAATACCGGCGAGGATAATTATTTAACGACAGCAGATGCGGTTGAAGCGGCTCATACGGTTCTGGCGTCCCAGTTGATTAATGAACAATTGGCGTTTCGTTCTGGTTTGCGCTCGGACCAATTGGGGCTTGGGCATGCATTTGAAATGAACCCGATGATTGAAGACGGATTTTTGCTCGAATGGGCCCAAGCACTCATGGCGCGAGAAATTTTTCCAGATGCGCCACTGAAGTATATGCCTCCAACGAAACATATGACGGGGAATATTTTTCGAGGACATGTTCAGGATGCCTTGTTTAATCTCATTGGTGTAGCAACAGGGCAAGGTATTCAATTGCTTGGGATGATGACAGAGGCCATTCATACGCCACTCATTCATGATCGTCAAGTGGCCATTGAATCTGCAAACTATATATTCAACAACGCGCGCCATCTACAAGATGAATTGGAATTTAAGCGCGATGGAATCATGGTGAATCGCGCGACGAAGGTGTTGCAAGAAGCGGTCTCTCTTTTAGAGGAGATTAGAGTGAAGGGGCTTTTTAGTGCGATTTCTGAAGGCCTGTTTGCGGACGTAAAGCGCGCAGTCACTGGTGGAAAAGGGTTGAGAGGCGTTCTTATTCGCTCCAGTCGTTACTATAACCCACTTGAAACGGAACTGCGGGCAGAACTCGGACTCCCTTCCATTGAATCACTCTTACACACATCAACAGCATTTGATGAGGGGAGCCAGTAACATGAGAGATTTGCAACATGTACGTCCATATGGAGACACGTTTGATGATGGCATGGTTCAGTTTAGTTTTTCTCTTCCAATTCCATTTGGTGAAGAGGCAAAAGAGGCTGCACGTCAATTTGTTGCAAAAATGGGTGTGCTCGAAGCTCAGGTTGTGCATAGCGAGAATCTTGGAGAAGAGATGACCTTTTTTATCATGTACGGAAAGGCGCCTTACGAGATTGATTATACGAAAATTAAAGTTCCCAAGGTTGAAAGCCCTGTGATGGATTTCTATGAAATCAACGAGTTTATTCGTGAACGCATTGGTCGTAAAATAGTTGTGATCGGCGCTTGCACAGGTACTGATGCACATACTGTAGGAATTGACGCGATTATGAATATGAAAGGCTATGCAGGGGAGTATGGATTGGAGCGTTATCCTGAGATTGACGCGCATAATCTAGGAAGTCAAGTGCAAAACGAAGAGATGGTCAAAAAGGCGATTGAACTGCACGCCGATGCGATTCTCGTATCGCAAGTGGTTACGCAAAAGGATGTGCACATCCCGAACTTGGGGGAACTGGTTGATTTACTTGAGGCAGAAGGATTGCGCAAGCGTATGGTGCTCATATGCGGCGGCCCGCGAATTGGACACGAATTAGCCTTAGAGTTAGGATATGATGCAGGCTTTGGTTCTGGTACACTTGCACCAGAGGTGGCATCATTTATTGTTCATCAAATCATGAAACGTGATTTGGTTTAGACAAGTTGTAAATTGTGACGACGGTTGTAAAGCGAGGCGTAGCAAAATGAAAGTCATACTTTATTCGCAGGCTACCTGACTTAAGTGCTCAGTAGCCAAGGCTTGGCTCGGTCGTTTGAAAATCCCCTTTGAAATTCGCGATATCTATGGTACAAAGGGTGCAGTGGAAGAGTTAACTCGCTTGGAGATTTCATCTGTTCCAGCCTTTCGAATTGGGGAGATTGTGATCGAAGGATTTAAACAGATGGAAATACTCGAAGCGATTGCTATCCAGAACAAATGAATGACCACCCACTCATTGACTTGGCGTCTGGAGAATCACGTCGAGCAGGTTGACACGCATGAACTGTGTCCGCATAGTGTGCATTGGAAGGAGTGAATTGGTTTTGTATACGCTTAATATAACTGCATTTACAATTCTTGCTGTCGCGGCGTTTTATGGATTTTTCGGTGGATTGTATCAGCGCTACGAGTTTCTTACCCTTGGACAGGCAACAAATCGCAGTGATCGTCCCTTGGAGCGGTGGCGTAGCTTTGCACGAAATGTACTTGCGCAAGGAAAAGTACTCGCAGAACCATCCGGGATTGGTCATTTTTTTATCTTTTGGGGATTTATTTTACTTGGTGTAGGGGAACTCGACTTTTTCACCTACGGATTAACAGGGACACATATTCCAGGGTTTACGGCACCTTGGTTCACATTCACACAAGAGATGCTTGCCGCGTTTGTCTTAGTTGCGATTATTGTTGCGGCCATTCGTCGATACATTTGGCGACCTATGAGAACTGAGCCTACATTTGAGGCCGGATTCATCTTGTTTTTAATCTTTGCGATTGTCGTAACCATTTATGTTGTGGGTGCGTTTAGTGCACTTCAACAAGGAGTGATGCCAGGTCAAGCAGCGCCTGTGTCCGATCTGGTGGCATCGTGGTTTGTAGGAGTCAGTCCTGCTGTTGCAGGACTCGTTGTGCAAATTGCATTTTGGATTCATACATTATCGATCTTTGGATTTCTCGTCTTTATCCCTCGTTCAAAACATTTGCATATGATTGGCGCCATGTTCAATTCGTACTATCGCAGTCTTGAACCGGCAGGCAAAATTCGCCCGTTAGATCTTAGCGATGAATCTGTAGAGGAATTTGGAGCAGGGAATATTACACAATTTACGTGGAAACAGTTACTTGACGGATATGCATGTACAGAGTGTGGACGCTGTCATGTCAGTTGTCCAGCAACACTTACCGGGAAAGATTTATCACCTAAATATTTGGTTTTGAAAATGAAAGATCATCTTATCGAAACTGCGCCGACACTACTTGCGCAGAAAAAAATGGCCGCAGGTGCCGAAAACTTCTCTCTCACCGATGCATTTGAAAGCTTGCCGCAACTGATCGGAGAAGTTTATACAGAAGATGAGATTTGGGCATGTACAACTTGTCGTGCATGTGAAGAGGCATGTCCTGTGTACAATGAGCATGTGAGCTTGATTGTTGATATGCGTCGCAACCTTGTGTTAACGCAAGGGAGTGCTCCAGGTGAAGTGAATCGCACTTTTACGAATCTTGAGCGGCATTCAAACGAGTGGGGACGTCCTCGCGCGGCGCGTGCAGAGTGGACTAAAGGATTAGATATACCTCTCATGTCTGAGATTGACAAGCCTGTGGAATACCTGTATTACGTGGGAACGGCAGCTTCCTATGACGTACGCAATCAAAAGATTGCACGTGCATTTGTCCAGTTACTGAAACAAGCGGGTGTGAGCTTTGCAATATTGGGGAAAGAAGAGGAAAGTGACGGAGATTCTGCACGTCGCTTGGGGAATGAATTTTTATATCAGGAACTGGTGGAGCGCAATATCGAGATCTTTAAAGAGTACGGCGTGAAAAAAATCATTACGACGGATCCGCATGCATATAATGCATTTCGCAAAGAATATGTGGACTTTGGCTTTGAAGCGGAAGTCATTCATCATACGGAGTTGCTGGCACAATTGATCGAACAAGGGAAACTTCAGCCAAATAAGCGTGTGGAACGTAAAATTGCGTATCATGACTCGTGTTACCTGGGACGGTACAATGGCATTTATTCTGCTCCACGTTATATTTTAAGCAAGATTCCAGGACTTGAACTGGTCGAAATGGAACGCAGTCGCAATAAGAGCATGTGTTGTGGCGCAGGCGGCGGTTCGATGTTCAAAGAAGAAACGGGCGAGCAGCGAATTAATGTCTTGCGAACGGAGCAGGCGTTGGAAACGGGAGCGACAACCATTGCGACTGCATGCCCGTACTGTATGACGATGATGATCGACGGGACAAAAGCTAAAGGCGTAGAAGATGACGTTGATACTTTTGATGTGGCTGAATTATTGTTGCAAGCGATCTAGGAATAGTCATGTTGGTTGCAAAAAAGGAGGAGACGCAAAATCTCCTCCTTTTTTGCATCACTTACTCAGATGAGCTTGTTTGCAGTGTCCGCCCCATCCCTTTTAGTAATCCAAATGAAAAGGTTAGCGCTCTGCGTACATCTGCATCTTGAAGCATTGAAACGACGTTAAAAAGGTTCATTGGTGCAGCGTTCTTTGATTCTGTAAATCCCTCCTCTAGTCCCGCCTGTAAGGCTAAGGTGCCTTGTTTTACTTGTTGTTCATCTAATTGACTAAATACAGAAACGATGTTCATCACGTTTTGTATAGCGGTGGTGATGGTTGGTGATGTGAGTTGCTCTAAGGCAATTATCGCTATTTTTTCCCGAGCCTCAATCGAACTGCTGGTCATGGTCAAGATTCCCGCCCGATCTACTGCTGTAATCGTCGTAAGGAGATGATCAAGGGTCTCTTTGTGTTTTTCTAGCAATTCGAGAGCGTCTGAAACAGTACGATCTTTCGCGGCAGTAGACGATTCAATTTCTTTGTGAATGTGTGTAATGGGCAGCGCCATCTCGTTGCCTCCTTTCGACTGTCTCTTTCACAGATTCATAACCAGGTTGTGCCCACTTGCGTGCCACTTCGACGCCGTTTTGCGGATTGCGGTGTCCATAGCGCGGATTGTTTCGCGGGAGTGGATTTTGACCGGATGACTGCAATACGGTCATGCGTACATAGGTCTCCTTGTAGGCAGGAGTATGTGTGCGTTGATCTGTATGGTTGCTTGTCAGGATGTTGATAGCAGACTCTTGATGAATGGAATTCATCGGAAGATAGAGTTCGTTCCCGTGGACGCGATCCGTTACGACAACGTTCACCTTAATAGCTCCGTATGCAGATTCAAGTCGGACGATTGCACCGTCTTGAATTTCGCGTTCTATTGCAAGTGTTGGGGATACTTCGACAAATGTACTCGGTACCTTTTTGTTAAGGCCAGACGATTTGCCTGTCATATTTCCTTCGTGAAAATGTTCCAGTAAACGACCGTTATTTACAATGAGATCAAACTCATCTGCCATAGGCACGGCAGGGACCCAATTTGGAGCAGCCAACCTTGCCTTGTGATCTTCAAATCCAAATCCATTCGTATAAAGCAGAGGTGTGTCCGTTCCGTCTTTTGCAACAGGCCATAGGAGGCTCTTGTATCCCTCTAGACGCTCATACGAGACGCCGGCAAAAATAGGAGCTAATTCAGCTGCTTCGTCCATGATCTCTGCAGGGCTTGCATAGGTCCAATTGGCTCCTGCACGATTGGCTACGCCCATAATGATTTGCCAATCCGGTTTTGAATCTCCAAGTGGAGGTAACACTTGATAAAGGCGTTGAATCCGACGCTCCGTATTAGTGAACGTTCCCTCTTTTTCAAGACTTGGGCTGGCTGGCAAAACAACATCAGCGAATTGAGCTGTCTTTGTGAGGAAGAGGTCTTGTACAACGAGGAAATCAAGTTTTTCCAGCGCGCCTTGTACATGGTTCGTGTTCGTGTCGACAAAGGCCATCTCTTCACCGACGAGATACATAGCTTTCAGTTTCCCGCGTTCAATCGCATCGACCATTTGTTGGTTGTCCATGCCAGGTACCGTTGATAAGGGGGTATGCCAAGCCTGCTCAAAACGCTCTCTCGCGGCGTTGTCACTGACAGGTTGATAGCCAGGAAGCCACGTTGGCAATGTGCCAAAATCACAAGCACCCTGAACATTGTTGTGTCCACGTAAAGGAAAGACACCTGCGTTCGATCGACCATAGTTACCAGTAACCAACAGGAGATTGCTAATGGCGCTACTTGTATCGCTGCCTCCACAATGTTGAGTCACACCCATGGCAAAGAGCGCAGCGACACCATCTGCCTTATGAATGAGTTCGGCCATCTTGATTAACTCATCTTTGGCAATGCCACTAACTTCTTCAGCATATTCTAAAGTGAATGAGTTCAGCGCCTCGTAAAATTCTTCGAAACCATTTATGTGTTTCGCGATAAACGCTTCATCGTGCCATCCTTGATCAATCACATACTTTGTGAGCGCCGAAATCCATACGTGATCTGTTCCGAGCTTTGGTCGGACAAATAGGTCAGCGCGTTCAGCCAACTCATGTTTGCGCATGTCGACTACGACGAGCGTCTGACCACGCAGCTTATGTGCACGTTTGACGCGCGTCGCGATGACAGGATGGGCTTCTGCAGGATTTGCACCAACGACCAGGACCATTCCAGCTCCTGCAATGTCTTGAATCGTACCAGAATCCCCGGCGAGACCTACTGTACGCAAAAGGCCATCTGTGGCAGGAGACTGGCAATAGCGTGAGCAGTTGTCTACGTTGTTTGTACCAATCACAGCGCGAGCGAGTTTTTGTATTAAGTAATTCTCTTCATTTGTGATTTTGGAAGAAGAGATAAGACCGATCGCATCGGGTCCATATTGTTCTTTCGTCTCAGAGAGCTTTTTTGCGATCAGATCGTAAGCTTCATCCCATGTTGCTTCATAGAAGGAATCGCCGCGACGGATGAGAGGGGCTGTTAAACGTTCTTCGCTGTTGATAAAATCCCATCCAAACTTTCCTTTGACACAAGTGGACACACCATTTGCGGGAGCTGTTTCATCAGGCTCGATTTTGATGATCTTACGGCCCTTTGTCCAAACGTCAAATGAGCATCCCACCCCGCAGAACGTGCAGACTGTTTTTGTTTTTTGAATGGTCGTGGAGCGCATCGCAGATTCTACTTCTGAAACGGCAAAAATCCCATCGTAACTTGGCTCAACTTGCTTGATGAGATCAATCATGGGGGTTAACAAGTTTGATCCAATGCCGGTTAAAAATCCAGCCTCTCCGAGCATTGATTTCTCCATTAAAGCATTGGTTGGACAGAGGGTTACGCAATGTCCACAAGAGACGCAAGAGGATTCGTCAATCGGTGCGTCATGATCCCAAATGACGCGCGGTTGAGATCGCTCCCAGTCGATTGAAAGTGTTTCGTTCACCTGGAGATCTTGGCATGCTTCGACACATCGGCCGCAAAGAATACACTGGTTAGGGTCATAGCGGTAAAAAGGATTTGAAAGATCTTTTTCATATCCTTTTGGACGATACGGATAGCTCTGTCCTTTGATCTCCATAGTGTGCGCTGAGTTGTGTAATGTACAGTTGCCATTATTGTTGTCACATACTGTGCAATACAGCATATGGTTCTCGAGAATGCGATCCATCGCCTCTTTTTGGGCCGCAACAGCTAAGCTGTGGATCGGATCAATCTGCAACTCTTGGGAGACCTTTGTTGAGCAGGCGCGAACGAGTTCACCATTCGCCATGACCATACATGTATCACACGTTTCAATCGGACCCAGACTAGGATGATAACAAACGTGTGGATGCTCCACCCCTTGTTCCAACATCGTCTCAAGTATAGTTTGATTTTCCGTTGCGTGGCATTGAACTCCGCTGATAGTGATCTCCAAGCGATTTTGGACTTTATTTAGTGCCATGTATATTCCTCCTATAAAAGCAAAAACTCCACAGAATACCACAGTCACCAAAAATGGGTGACTCGGTTTCTGCGGAGTAGTTCCAAGCACACTAGTTTTGAAACGAGACTAGTACTTTTCGCCAATCCAGCAACGTTTGTTTCAAGGGACAGAGCAAAAACATCTTGACAACTCTACGCCGAGATGAATAGACTCAGTCCTAAAAATGAAAGCTTGCAACTAGAAGTATAACTAAATGGATCAAAGTTCGTCTAGTGGTAATTGAAATGAGCTATTTGCGTTGTTGTTTTTTGTGAACCGAGTGACCATATCTTATCGGTCGGAGAGCCGCGATACTTGCGTATTTTAGATAACACCTTCAGCTCAAATGGTACGTCGGTTTTTGTTCCACTAACCAGTCGTGCGTTTCAAACGGGGCACGGAATCGTCCATAATCTGCCGGTTTGGGTTGTTAGGATAACAGGGCTAGATATTCCAATACTGTGGGGGGATAACAAAATGAAGAAATTCGTTATGGCAATTCTTTTATTTCCGATGTTATTAGCTGGCTGTTCCCAAGCAAAAATAAATCAGGATATTCATTCAGGTCCTTACAGACCAAATTGGATTAGTTCATACCACTCTGGAAAACCAACTGAATACTACGTGGTAACTGGTGAGAAGGTTACGAAAGCGGGAGAGCCATTCTACAACTTTTCAAATGCTCTCTCTCATGGTCCTGGCGGTTGGACATCAACTGATCCGAATGCAGTCCAATTGCTCTCAATCCCAGGTGTAGCCATTAGTAAAGCAGTAGCGGTGAAGTTGAAGAATGGGTTCTGTGTCAAAGCAACGTCTGTGGGAAACCAAAAGCCGTAATGTTTTGCGCCAAAGAAATAAAGCAGAAACAACCGAAATTGTTCAATATCGCTTAGTCGCCTCGTTTGAACAATTTGATTTTTAGCCGCCGAACATGGAGCATTTTAGAGAATAATGTTTTGCTAAAGGCTGTTGCAGTGTAATGGTTTCGCAAGCATGCCAGCCTATAATGCTTTACACCCGATGTTAAAGAGCCTGTTCAAAAAGGATTGAGGTAAGATGCAAGCAGGGGTTTGGTGAAGTCTGGACATGCGCGCGGAGTGTACGATAGGTGGTACATGAGCACGCATGTCCAGCACAAGCCGAAGCCCTGCGCCGCAGAGTTCTCGACCCTTTTTGAACAACCTCTTAAAGGTGAAGATTTATGGGATGGATTATCCGCATTCACTGAATCGGTACTAAGCTACCGTTTCGTATCGGTGTGAGTGTACTGTGGGTTCTAACTTGTGTGTAGTGGTCTTCTGTCTCAGCTAACTGCCCGATCGTATTATTTTGGGGGAAAGTTATTTTTCCCTTCACTCCGAGCCCTTGTCTGACAAGGCTTCCCGAACCACGCAAATAGCTCGAAATTAGTAAGTTGGATTTGATTTATCTATAAAAGGTATAATGTAAGTGAACTTTGCGGCGGGAGTGCTGAGTTGCACTTTCGATAGGGTTTGAACAGGTGCTGATCCCTGAGCGCACACCAACGGGTCATTGACGCTATCGAATGAGTGATCTAAAAACACTCATGCACGAAAAGCCATCTCGTCAACCAGCAACGTCATGCGTGATTTACGCGAGAGTGTCTACAAAAAAACAAGAAGATGCAGGGAATTTAGACCGTCAAATTGGCAGATTGAGCGCATTTGCCACTGAAAAAGGATGGCGCATTGTCGACGTGGTAACGGATACTGTCCACTGAAACCAACTTGCCGCTCCGCTATGCCAAAGATGCGGTAGCAAAAGCGAATCAATTGATATCCGCTCAGAAGGCACTCGTTAAAGAACACTTGGGATTGTGGCAACGGCGTAAAAAGAAGACCACTGAGCGGATCAATAAGATCGCAAAGAAAGATCCGAACTCACGTAAGCTTCACGGGTTACATCGGAAATTGGAGAAACAACAACGCAAAGTGACGTTCTATCAGCAACACTTAGATGCAGATACATTTCCGCCCGTCATCTTTGAAAGTCGTGAGTTGTATTTGGCACAGTTCAAAGAAGGTGCGAATAAGGAATCATGGCGCAAACAGTGGAAGGATTCGCGCAACGGGCGGCTATCCGCAAGAGGGGATCGAGCTAAAAAAGGCAATCCGCTATCATTCGTCAATTTCAGAGAGAACCAACTCTATGACGCAAGAAGCGGACGCCGTGACTGGCTAATCGGCAATATAACAAGAAAAATTGTCGCCTATGTGAAAGAACGCGGTGCTGGACTTGTCATGGAAGACTTGAAGTTCATCAACGACCGTGACGTTAGCCACAAGTTCAATCGCATGGCACACCAGTTTACCTATCGGCATCTAGCTACTTCTGTGGAGCGTGAGGCGTTACGTCAAGGCGTAGAACTGCGAAAAGTACATCCCGCTTACATTTCTGTCATCGGGCGATTGAAGTATCAACCGCAATCCGGTATTAGCGTTCATTCATCCGCCGCACTCGTCATTGCCAGACGTGGTGCTCTCAAAATCAGGCGAGAAATGTACCCAAGGCGCTACGCGAGTGGTTGCTAACCAAGCAAAGATTCAACGAACAAGCGTACCGAAAAAGTGAATGGAGTATATGGAGTCAAGCGAAGAAAGTGATTGAAAAAACCTTGCAGGAGAAAGGAGGTAGCCTGGTTTCGTGGTTGGGAGAGCGTAAGGAACTGCTCCTTAGATAACGAGCAAGTCCTGCCGTGTACACGTGGAGAAAGGCACGGCGGGGAATCTTATCGGGACTAGGCAACACCTGGGAAGAGGGAAACACGAAGCGGACATAGGAAGAGGCAACTTTTCTGTTCTCCGATTTGGCTCCTTTTCGGTGGTGCGAGAGCAGCCTCCAAGTGGATGAATCCTGTAAGACCGCGGACTCGTAAGGGTCGAAAAAATCTATCGAGATTATCATAGGTTTTTTGAACCAGGGAGAAACGATGGAGCAGCCACTAACAAAAGTGCGTCACATCTACGAATTTGGCGATAATGTATATACTGAAGCAAGCGCGGAAGTTGTGACTGAATATGCATTAACCGTGTTTGTCAATGGACAGGAGTTTGTGACGCTCGTTTGTACACCAGCGGAGTTGTCTGAACTTGTTCTTGGCTTTATAGCTTCTGAAGGGTTGATTTCGACAGTGGATGAAGTAAAGTCGATTGAGGTGGACGAAGAGGCTGGCATGGTCTATGTGCGATTACATCGCAAAATCGAGATCAATCCTGAACATTTTTTGAAACGTTATATTACTTCTTGTTGTGGGAAAGGTCGTCAATCTTTTTATTTCTACAACGATGCACAAACATCCCCTGTAACTGCAGATGGGCCGAAACTCACCGCGCAGCAAGTGATTGCCCTTGTGCAACAAATGCAAGCTCAGTCAGATCTGTTTTTAGACACGGGCGGGGTGCACAATGCGGCGTTATGTGACACGAAGACCATTATCGCATCACGGGCAGATATTGGTCGACACAATGCGTTAGACAAATTATATGGATATATGCTTATGAATCATATGTCACCTTCAGATAAGGTGATGGTCTTTAGTGGGCGAATTTCGTCCGAAGTTCTGCTGAAAGTTGCAAAAATGGGGGTCGGGATTTTACTATCCAAATCTGCACCAACCGATTTAGCTTTGCAAATGGCACAAAATTTGAGGATTACCGCGATTGGATTTGCGCGCAACGACCGTTTTAAAGTCTATACTCATCCAGAGCGCATCTTGATGTAAAAATGATGGAATCGCGTAGCGCCTCTATCCACTAAGCTGCAAATATGTTAGTCTGATAGCGACAAGACTGAACGCTCAGTCACTCGAAAGAGCGGAGGGAAAGGCTCATGCGAAGCGTGATTGTTTCAGCTGCGAGGACGCCATTTGGTAAGTTTGGCGGCTCACTTGCAGCGATGAAAGCGGTTGATTTAGGTGGCATTGTGATTCAAGAAGCACTGACACGGGCGAAGGTTGCGCCTGAGATGGTGGATGAAGTCATTATGGGGATGGTGCTGCAAGGTGGAGCGGGACAGATTCCCTCGCGGCAAGCAGCTCGTCATGCAGGACTGCCCTGGAACACGCCAACCGAAACGATCAATAAAGTGTGCGCTTCAGGATTGCGAGCCGTTACCATGGCCGACCAATTTATTCGTGCTGGAGATATTGAAGTTGCAGTAGCGGGAGGCATGGAAAGTATGTCAAATGCCCCGTATGGACTTCCTCGTGCCCGTTTTGGACTGCGTATGGGGGATGCTTCAGTAATCGATCTCATGCAACATGATGGGCTTCTCTGTGCTTTTCATAATGTACACATGGCCGTTCATGGTTCACATGTAGCAAAAGAGTATGGCATTACACGCGAGGCGCAAGATGTGTGGGCGCTTCGGTCACAGCAACGCGCGATACGGGCCATCGAGGATGGGGTATTGCGCGAAGAAATCGTCCCCGTTCGCGTGATGAACAAGAAAGGCGAAGTAGTTGTCGATACGGATGAAGCACCTCGCCGCGATACGAGTCTTGAGAAATTATCTGCGTTAGCACCTGTATTTGATTCGGAGGGAAGTGTAACCGCAGGTAATGCCCCCGGTGTAAATGATGGTGCGGGAGCGCTTGTGGTGATGAGTGAGCAACGTGCGAAAGCAGAGCAGCGCGAAGTTCTCGCGACGATTCTTGGCCATGCAGAAGTGGGAGCCGAAGCACCTTACATTGCCACTACGCCAGGTCTCGCCATTTTGAAACTATTGAAGAAGACTGGTGTTGCATTGGCTGATATTCGTCTGTTTGAGGTCAATGAAGCGTTTGCGGCGGTAACACTGACGAGTCAGGAAATCGTGAAGTGGGATCCTGAAAAAGTGAATGTAAACGGCGGGGCAGTTGCTTTTGGCCATCCGATTGGGGCGAGCGGAGCCCGGATTTTAATGACCCTTATATATGAATTGCGGCGCAGAGGCGGTGGACTTGGCATCGCGGCGATTTGCAGTGGCGCTGCACAGGGGGATGCAATTTTAGTCGAAGTATAAAATGAAGAGGTGCAGATCATGGGAAGTTATCAGCGTGTAATGGTCATTGGCGCAGGGCAAATGGGGAGTGGAATTGTTCAGGTTGCTGCACAAGCTGGCTGCAATGTCGTCATGCAAGATATAAAAGAAGAATACACAGAGCGGGGAAAACGCACCATTGCAACGAGTTTGTCCCGCTTTGTAAAAAAAGGACAATTGTCGGAGGCAGAATCAACTGCCATTCTGGGGAGAATCACGACAACCACCGACATAGGTCAAGCAGAGACGGCGCAGATCGTGATCGAAGCTGCGACTGAGCAAATGGCCGTGAAAAAAGAAATCTTTAAAAAACTTGATGACATTGCAGCACAAGATACGTTGCTTGCGACCAATACCTCGTCCTTGTCTGTGACAGAATTGGCAGCTGTTACAAAGCGGCCAGAGCAAGTGATCGGCATGCATTTTATGAACCCAGTTCCACTGATGAAGCTCGTTGAGGTCATTCGTGGTCTGCAAACATCTAACGAGACGTTTGCGGCCATTATGAGTTTTGCTGCAGAACTGGGCAAGACGGCAGTGGCGGTGGAGGATTTTCCAGGGTTTATTTCAAATCGCATTTTAATGCCGATGATTAATGAGGCCGTCTATTGTCTTTACGAGGGCGTCGCAGAAGCAAAGGCGATTGATGAGATTATGAAACTAGGAATGAATCATCCCATGGGTCCGTTGCAATTAGCCGATTATATAGGACTAGATACCTGCTTGTACATTATGGAAGTTTTATATGATGGATTTGGCGATTCGAAATACCGCCCGTGTCCTTTGCTACGCAAGTATGTAGCGGCTGGCTGGCTTGGCAAAAAGACTGGACGCGGGTTTTATGTGTATGAATCATAGAATCGAGTGTGATCCGTGAAAGAGGAGGCATACACGTGGAATTGGGGCTGAGCTCAGAACAGCAGGCTATGCGCAAACTCGTTCGCGATTTTGCTTCGCGAGTGATTATACCAAGGGCCCAGTATATCGATGAAACGGACGCATTTCCTCGTGCGATTGTCAGGCAGATGGGGGAGCTTGGGCTACTTGGACTGCCGATTCCAGAAGAGTATGGTGGTGTTGGGGCAGATTATGTTTCCTACATGCTTGCAATTGAAGAGATTAGTTATGCGAGCGCCGCGCTCGGTGTTATTTTAGCTGTGCATACTTCGGTTGGAACTCTGCCTATTTATCATTTTGGG
Organism: Bacillota bacterium; assembly: GCA_021821085.1. Lineage (GTDB taxonomy): Bacteria > Bacillota > Bacilli > Alicyclobacillales > SLC66 > Sulfoacidibacillus. The sequence goes on from JAKACV010000002.1 coordinate 55,684, forward strand.
ACAGAACAGCAACGAGAGTACTATGTTCCAAAACTAGCTGGCGGCGAGTGGCTAGGCGCATTTGCATTGACTGAGCCAAATGCTGGGTCTGATGCGCAAAGTATTCGAACGCGCGCAGTACGCGATGGCGATCAGTATCGATTGACAGGCAACAAAGTATTTATTACAAATGGCGGAGAAGCGGATGTGTATACCGTTTTTGCCGTAACCGATTCGGAACGGGGCGCACATGGGATGTCTGCATTTATCGTGCCAAGTGACACACCGGGCTTTCGTGTTGGGAAAAAAGAACGCAAGATGGGGTTAAATGGATCATCTACGGCTGAGCTTATTTTAGATGATGCGATTGTGCCTGCCGCCAATCGCTTAGGAGCTGAAGGTGAGGGGTTTAAAATTGCGATGTCGCAGTTGGATGGTGGGCGGATTGGCATAGCGGCTCAAGCGCTCGGAATTGCTCGTGCAGCATTTGATGCGGGAAAAGGGTATGTGGCAGAACGGCGACAATTCGGAAGACCTCTCGCTGACTTTCAATCGATTCAAATTACGCTGGCAGATCTTGCGATGAAAATTGAGGCAGCCAAATTGCTTACATATCGGGCTGCCACATTGCGTGCGGACAATCTAGCCTGTACGATGGAAGCATCGATGGCGAAACTCTTTTCGACGGATGCAGCGATGTATGTGACAACAGAGGCTGTACAGCTGTTTGGCGGCTATGGGTATACGAAAGATTATCATGTTGAACGATATATGCGCGATGCGAAAGTCACGCAAATTTACGAGGGTACGAATCAAATTCAACGAATTGTAATTGCGAAAAGTTTGGCAAACAGGTAGTAGAGTGAGGAGCGAAGATAGCGAATGGATTTCAAATTGACAGAGGATCAAGAGGCATTACGTAAACTTGTTCGTGAATTTGCTTTGCGAGAAGTGGCGCCAAGTGCTGCGCAGCGAGATGAAGAGGAAGTCTTTGATCGTACGATTTTTGAAAAAATGGCGAAAATCGGGCTTGCGGGTATCCCTTGGCCAGAGGAGTATGGGGGAGCGGGACTTGATTTTGTAAGCTATGTCATTGCAGTGGAAGAGTTGTCACGCGTTTGTGCTTCGACGGGTGTGACCCTTTCCGCGCATCTTTCTTTGGCCTCGTGGCCTATCTACAAATTTGGCTCTGAGGAACAAAAGCAAAAATATTTGCGGGCTCTGGCGCTTGGAGAAAAGCTTGGAGCGTATGGATTAACAGAGCCAAGTGCCGGAACGGATGCGGCGAGTTTACGAACGACCGCGGTGCGCGACGGAGATCATTTTGTGTTAAATGGCACAAAGATGTTTACTACAAATGGTGGTGAAGCTGATATATACGTCGTGTTCGCCACAACGGATATGAGCAAGAAAGCGAAAGGCGTCACAGCATTTATTGTAGAAAAAGGAATGCCTGGCTTTACATTTGGCAAGAAAGAAAAGAAGATGGGTATTCGGTCGTCTCCGACGCTTGAGTTGATCTTTGATCAGTGCAGAGTGCCTGCAGAGAATGTTCTGGGCGAAGAAGGACAGGGATTTAAAATTGCGATGATGACGCTCGATGGTGGGCGCAACGGCATCGCCGCGCAAGCACTTGGTATTGCTCAAGGTGCGCTTGATGCAGCCATTAGTTATGCAAAAGGGCGCACCCAGTTTAATCGCCCGATCACAGATTTCCAAGCGATTCAATTCAAATTGGCCGATATGGCAACCCATATTGAAGCGGCGAGATTATTGACGTATCAAGCTGCATGGCTTGAGGATCACAAGTTACCTTATGGGAAGGCGTCGGCGATGGCAAAAGTCTTTGCTTCGGATGCAGCGATGCATGTGACCACAGAGGCGGTTCAAATTCATGGCGGGTACGGTTTTACGCGCGAATATGCAGTAGAGCGTTTTATGCGTGACGCGAAAATCACACAAATTTATGAAGGCACAAATGAAGTACAGCGCATTGTGATCGCTGGGTACGTTTTAAAAGAGTAGCGTTGTCAACTGAGAAATGGGGAGATTGACGACAGTGGAGCAGTTCGTCAAGGAGATTGCACGGGGGAATTCTCGTGCAATTGCACGCGCGATAACCTATATGGAGGAAGGTTCACAGCCTTCGCAGGAGTTGCTTGACCGTCTGAACCGCTCGACGCGAGAGGGGCGCCGCGCCCCACATGTCATTGGAATTACAGGGGCGCCCGGCGCAGGGAAAAGCACGCTTACAGACCAACTGTTGGCTCATTTGCGTAGCCGTGGTCTGCGTCTTGCTGTGATTGCGGTGGATCCAAGCAGTCCATTTACTGGCGGTGCAGTTCTTGGCGATCGCGTTCGCATGAATCGACATGCCTTGGATCCGGGGATTTTTATACGTAGCATGGGAACGCGCGGAAGTGCCGGAGGACTCTCCCGCTCTGTGCGGGATGCATTGCAGGTGTTGTATCATGCGCCCTTTGATGTGATTTTGCTTGAGACAGTTGGGGTAGGTCAATCAGAGTTAGATATTATGTATGTAGCAGACACCGTCACTGTGGTGTTGACTCCTGTCGCAGGAGATCAGGTTCAAGCGGCTAAAGCTGGCTTGATGGAGATTGCGGATGTGTTTCTTGTAAACAAGGCAGATTTGTCAGGAGCAGAACGGACAGCGAAGGATGTTCGCGATATGTTGCATGTTACGGAACGGGAAGACAGTTGGCACCCACCTGTTTTGCTCTCTTCGGCCGCGAAAAATGATGGGATCGAACAGTGGTGGAGTGCGTGTAAAGACCATTTTGTCTACTTACTTGAGGGAGATCGACTCACGAGGCGCAGAGGCCGAGCGCGCGTTCAGGCGATGCGAGAATTGTTACAGCAAGGACTCTGGCGCGAAATGGAACGGAAACTTCAGGAGGATGAAAATTATTCACATCTGCAAGAGCTTGTGGCAAATGGCGACTGGTTACCACAGGCGGCTGTTGAGCAGATCCTCGCGAATATTTTCAAAAGTACATTGCGGGCATAGAGTAAGTATGATTTAATGACCAAGAGATGATGGATGGTTAGGAGTGTGCGACGTGACTATTCAAGCAAAGTTGGCCGATCATTCGGCAGAACAATTGCGAGAAATGCCACTGATCGAGATTGCGTATGAATTGCTCGCGGAACGAAAAGAACCAGTGTATTACCGCGACTTAATGAGCAAAGTGGCAGAGTTGATAGAGCTTACGCAAGCGGAAATCAATGCGGTGATTGCTCATTTATATACGGATATTAATATCGATGGTCGATTTTTGTGCATTGGAGAGAATGTATGGGGATTAAAAAAATGGTATCCTGTTGAACGCAGTACAGAACGTTCGTCGAGTCGACGGTTTGTTCGAAAAGACGTTCATGATGCGGACGATGATGATGATATCGATGTGGAAGAAATTGAACTAGAAGAAATAGAGTTGGAAGAAGATCCACCGTTTGTGTTGGCAGATGACGAAGATGCCATTGAAGACGAGGAAGAAGTTATTGAAGATGATCTCGATTTTCTGGATTCTGAGGAAGAAGTTGCGGATGAAGAAGAGGAACCTGAAGATCTGTAGCGAAGCTTCTTATAGTAAATTGGACGATATGTGCGTGTAGTGCGTTCTGGCGATGCCAGGACGTTTATTTTGTGATCGTATGAGCAGGAGGCTAATTGGTGTGACTAAGTATATTTTCGTGACTGGTGGCGTAGTATCAGGTCTCGGTAAGGGAATTACGGCAGCCTCTTTAGGGCGCTTGTTAAAAAACCGAGGATTGCGCGTAACCATTCAAAAATTCGACCCTTATATCAATGTAGATCCGGGAACGATGAGTCCATATCAGCATGGTGAAGTCTATGTGACGGAGGATGGCGCTGAAACGGATCTGGATTTGGGACACTATGAACGTTTTATCGATATTAATTTGACTCAGGACAATAATGTGACATCAGGTCGGGTATATTTTTCAGTCTTGAATAAAGAGCGGCGTGGCGATTATCTTGGTGGAACAGTACAAGTGATTCCCCATATTACCAATGAGATTAAAGAGCGCTTGATGCGAGCCGCAACGGAAGATATAGATGTGGTCATCACGGAGATTGGCGGGACGGTCGGAGATATTGAAAGTCTTCCATTTCTTGAGGCAATTCGCGAGTTGCGCAGTGAAATTGGCCGTGAACATGTCATGTATGTTCATGTCACGTTGATTCCGTACATGCGCTTATCTGGAGAGGTAAAGACAAAACCGACGCAGCATAGTGTAGCTGAGTTGCGCAGTATTGGCATTTCACCGCAGGTGATTGTTTGTCGAACGGAAGTCCCATTAAGCGACGAAGTAAAGCGTAAGATTGCTCTGTTTTGCGATACGGAACAAGAGGCTGTGGTTGAGGCGCGCGATGCAGAGACGCTGTACGATGTACCGCTCATGTTGCAGGAACAAGGTCTCGATGAGTATGTCGTCCGCTATCTTGGATTAGAGTGTGCGCCAGCTGACATGATTGAATGGAAGGCGCTTGTTGAACGGATTAAGGCTATTCGTCAAACAGTCCGTATCGCATTGGTGGGAAAGTATGTCGCTTTACGGGATGCCTATTTAAGTGTGGCTGAGGCTCTTTTCCACAGTGGGATTGCGAATGGAACAAATGTTGAGATTGAGTGGTTGTCGTCGGAGGAATTGACGCAAGAGAATGCAGATGAGTTGTTGGGAAAAATGGATGGGATTCTAGTTCCAGGGGGATTTGGTGATCGAGGAATTGAAGGGAAGATTTCGGCCATCCAGTATGCTCGGGAACATGAGATTCCATTTTTCGGGATCTGTCTTGGCATGCAAATGGCTGTCGTAGAATTCGCGCGCAATGTTCTTCGATATGAAGATGCGCACAGTTCGGAGATTAATGAACTGACAACTCACCCGGTGATTGATCTCTTACCTGATCAAAAGGATATTGAACACATGGGTGGAACCATGCGGCTTGGACTTTATCCATGTGCCATTCGTCAGGGGACGAAAGCAGAGAGCGCATATCAAATGCTTGAAGTTGGAGAACGGCACCGCCATCGATATGAATTTAACAATCAGTATCGAGCACAAATGGAAGAAGCGGGTCTTTTGATTAGCGGTACGTCTCCTGATGGAAAACTTGTTGAAATTGTAGAATTAAAGGATCACCCGTGGTTTGTGGCTGTACAATTTCATCCTGAATTCACTTCTCGGCCCAATCGCCCACAACCGTTATTTCAAGATTTTATTGCAGCAGCAGTGGCGTATCGCCAAATAAATGAGTAGAAAAGCAGGAACCAATAGAAGAATGTCGAATACAGACAAAATTGACTAGGATTCGCTTGTCAAAAATTCTTGCACATACTCCGCAAAAAATTGTGGCTTTTATGTACGTGGAATATAAGGAGTGACAAGTGGTGAAGAAAATTTTAGTCGTCGATGATCAATTCGGCATTCGACTGTTACTACAAGAGGTTCTCGGACGGGATGGTTATGAAGTTTTCTGCGCTGGAGACGGGATGGGGGCGCTTTCCATCCTCGTCAGCGAAAAACCACAACTTGTGTTGCTCGACATGAAAATACCCGGAATGGATGGAATTGAAATTTTAACAAATATTCGAAAACACGATCCTCATCTGAAAGTTGTCATGATGACAGCTTATGGGGAGCTTGATTTAGTGAAGGAAGCAGCTGCGTTAAATGCCGTCGGACATTTTGCAAAACCGTTTGACATTGACGAGTTGCGGCAATTTATTGCTCAATTGATCGGGGTGCCAAAAGATGATGGAGGAGTCCAGTCTACAGAAATTCAGTTCAATTAGCCAAGCGTTGCATCGGGAGGAATTCGTTATGATTCGCGTGCGAATGGCTTCTGCAGATGCGCATTATGCCGGGCGTCTTGTTGATGGAGCTAAAATGCTGCAGTTATTTGGGGATGTGGCGACTGAATTGTTAATTCGCCATGATGGAGATGAAGGTCTTTTTGTCGCGTATGAGCAAGTAGAATTTAAGGCGCCCGTGTATGGCGGTGACTATGTAGAGGCATATGGTCGTATTGTAAGCGCTGGCAATAGTTCGCGTAAGATGGAGTTTTACGCGTTCAAGGTTGTGCGTGCGGAGATTGACTCAAAGAATCCTTCTGCGGCAGAAGTGGTAGATCCCCCGGAACTTGTCACTTTTGCAACGGGTACGTGTGTCGTGCCAAAGGATAAACAGCGTATACGGAGGTGAATTATGATGCAAAAGCTAGTCATTACCGCTGCGGTTAACGGCGCAGAAGTGACGCGTGAGCAAACACCGTATGTACCGATTACGCCAAAGGAAATTGCAGCCGCAGCGATTGAGGCCGCCGCCGCCGGTGCTTCGATTATACATGTGCACGCACGGCAAGATGATGGTACAGCTACGCAGAATAAAGAGGTCTATCGGGAGATCATCGAGCGAATTCGTGAAAATAGTAATGTCATTGTTCAAGTATCTACAGGTGGTTCGGTGGGGATGACTGCACAAGAGCGCACGGAGGTCATTTCGTTAGCTCCAGAAATGGCTACCTTGTCAACGGGGACAGTTAACTTTGGTGCAGGTGTTTTCTACAACTCACTCGAGATGATCTGTGATTTTGCCATTCGGATGAAACAGTATCAAGTGAGACCAGAAATCGAGGTGTTTGACGTCGGGATGATCGCAAATGCGGTGGATCTCGTTAACAGAGGACTACTTGCTTCGCCAATGCATTTTGACTTAGTATTAGGCGTTCCTGGAGCGATTCCAGCTGAAATCAGCCATTTAATGCACATGGTTGCCTCTCTGCCCTGCGGCAGTACATGGACTGCCGCAGGGATCGGCAGGTCGCAGTTGCCGATTGCAACAGCCGCCATACTTCTTGGAGGTCATGTTCGCGTTGGACTTGAAGATAATATCTATTATAGTAAAGGCCGATTAGCGGTGTCCAATGCGGAACTTGTGGAGCGCGTTGTCAGATTGACCAAGGAAATTGGGCGGGATATTGCAACGCCTGATGAGGCACGGCGTATAGTTTCGATTTCACCGTGCACGTGATATGATGTGAATGGAATTACATAATATACGTGCTGTGCAAAACGACTACAGGATGGGGGAGATTTATTTGCCTTTTGGTTCATTTAAAGCAGCGTTAGAAGATGGAGTAAAGCATGGGTATGCGGTAGGGCAGTTCAATATCAATAACCTAGAGTGGACGCAAGCGATTGTTGAGGTGGCGAACGAAGAAAATTCGCCTGTAATTCTCGGCGCTTCCGAAGGGGCTATTAAATATATGGGAATTGAGTATGTAGGCGCCATTGCTAAAGCGGCAGCCGACATGTCAAAGGTTCCCATTATCCTTCATCTTGATCATGGAAGCAATTATGAAATGATTTTGAAATGCATCCGCTACGGGTTTACTTCGGTTATGATTGATGGGTCACATCATCCGTTGGAGGACAATATCGCGTTGACTAGAAAAGTGGTAGAAGCCTGTCATCCGCTTGGCATTCACGTTGAAGGGGAGCTTGGCCGCATCGGTGGCGTTGAAGACGATTTGACAGTGGATGTAAGAGAGGCTACGCTCGTACGGCCGGATGAGGCAGAGCGCTTTGTGCAAGAAACGGGAGTAGATGCGTTTGCGCCGGCGATTGGGTCACAACATGGACACTATAAAGGCAAGCCCAATCTTGCGTTTGATCGCTTAGAGCAAGTGCATGGCTTGACGGGCATTCCGCTTGTTTTGCATGGTGGGACCGGTATTCCCGATGAAGATATCCGTCATGCCATTCGTCTAGGGGTTTCTAAGATCAACGTGAATACAGAAAATCAGTCTGTATTTACGGATACTGTTCGAGAAATTTTTGATCGGGACAAGGAAGTTTTTGACCCGCGGAAGTATCTCGGACCTGCTCGCTCTGCGATTAAGGATGCTGTGCGTGCGAAAATTCGCCTATTTGGCAGTGCGGGTCGCGGCTAACGTTTAGGAGATGTGCATCCTCATGGGATAGATGAGCGCCGAATGAAGGGAGTGGAGGAGAAACAGTGCGGTTTTACTTAGAGACTGCGCATTTTTCTGAGGCACAACGGGCTACGGCGCTCGGATTTCTAGCGGGTGTATACGTGCCGCGAAGGATTGTGCAAGCAACCGGAAGAGATTATCTTTCTCTAGTGAGTGAAATCTCGGGGTTGTCGTTGCCGTGGTTAGGTGTCGAGGTCGAGGCGCTCGATTCAGTAGGCATAGAACTTGAAATAGCTAGTTTGCACGATGTCGCGAAAGATTCCTCTTGTCATACCTTTGCACCGCTTACCCTACAGACTCTCCAGGCGTTAAGTCGTGAAACTACGCATGGCAAAGCATTTGGTGTACAGTACCCTTGCTCATTAACTCAAGTACTTCTTGCAGCTCGCGCTGGTGCGACAGAAGCCATACTTGATGCGCAAGTCCTGGCTGCAGCAGGTATTGACCCTTCCGTATTACTGACTCAGTTTAAACGTGTGTTTCTAGCGTATGAGATTCCCTTTACGTTTTTGGTGAGTGGAATTCGCGATTCATTAGAAATTGAGCGGCTTGCACTGGCAGGAACGGATGGAGTGATCTGTTCATGGGAGATTGTACGAGGACTTGCCTATCATCCATATACTGATTTGAGTATTCAACGTGTGTTAGAACTGCGGAGTAATAAACCTACCTAAATCGTCCACGTATTCCCTCTCTGTAATTGATCGATTACCATACTTGTGTTGTTCCTATGGCTAAAACAGAAAATCATTTCAAATACTTTAAGGTCAAGTTATCGGGCGAGATATAAGGAGTGAAACCTCGATGGATAGTTATATACAAAGTTTATTTGCAGAGCGAATTGGGGGCGCCCAATTTGGAAAGGAGACGGTGATTTATAAGTTTGAAAAAATTAAACGCGCGAAGGCGGCAGCACTAGCTGCGCATCCCGAAATCCCGATGATTGATATGGGGGTTGGTGAACCGGACGAACGGGCAGACGACGGAATTGTGGATGTATTGGCACGTGAGGCTCGCAAACGCGAGAATCGCTTTTATGCAGACAATGGCATCCCGGAGTTTAATGCAGCGGCGGTCAAGTATCTAGCGCAAGTCTACGGCGTTCTGGGAATTGATCCGACAAGGGAAATCAACCACGCGATAGGATCAAAACCAGCGCTTGCGATGCTACCCACTGCGCTGATCAACCCAGGTGATGTCACGATTATGCCTGTTCCAAACTATCCAGTGATGGGAACCCATACAAGATGGCTGGGCGGTGAAGTGTATACGCTACCCATTACCCCTGAAAATCAGTATCTCCCGGATTTATCCTCACTTCCAGAAGATATTCGTAAACGCGCCAAATTGCTCTATCTCAATTATCCCAACAATCCCACAGGAGCCACTGCCACTCGGGCCTTTTTTGAAGAAGTGGTCGCCTTTGCGAAGGCAAATCAGCTGGTGGTTGTTCATGACGCCGCCTACGCTGCACTTACTTTTGATGGCGAACCCCCGATCGCTTTTCTGTCGGTTCCAGGTGCAAAAGAGGTGGGTGTTGAACTATTTTCGCTTTCCAAAGCGTTCAATATGACCGGATGGCGAATCGCGTTTGTGGCTGGCAATGAGTTGCTTGTTAAGGCATTTGCAACAGTTAAGGACAATAATGACTCAGGTCAATTTCGGGCGATTCAGAAGGCGGCAATATACGGATTGGAGCATCCGGAAATCACGGAGAAGATTGCGGAGAAATATTCCCGTCGCCATACGCTACTTGTGGATGCGTTACGTTCGCTTGGATTTGACGCAAAAAAACCGGGCGGATCATTCTTCCTCTACACAGAGGCTCCTAAAGGAGTGAAGGGTGGACCTCGCTTTGCATCAGCGGAGGAGTTCTCTGAGTATCTTATTACAGAAAAACAGATTTCCACAGTGCCCTGGGATGATGCAGGTGCGTTTGTGCGTTGGAGCGTCACTTTTGAGGCCGATTCTGAGCAGGCAGAACATGAAGTGATCGCAGAAATTAAACGCCGGTTATCGAGTCTTACGTTTGAATTTTAGAAGTAGATCAGTGGACTGAAGGGAGAGGGATTATGGATCGTGAACTCGCATTAGAGTTTGCTCGGGTAACTGAAGCGGCAGCACTTGCCGCAGCCAAGTGGATGGGAACGGGGAAAAAGAACGAAGCGGATAATGCCGCCACGACAGCGATGCGCACCGTTTTTGACACGATTGCCATTGATGGCACAGTGGTGATTGGCGAAGGGGAAATGGATGAGGCTCCGATGCTCTATATTGGTGAAAAATTAGGAAATGGAAACGATCCAGTGGATGTCGCAGTCGATCCTCTTGAAGGGACGAATATCGTGGCAAAGGGACTGTGGAATGCGATGGCGGTCATCGCAGTGGCTCCGCAGGGGACATTACTTCATGCTCCCGATATGTACATGGAGAAGATTGCAGTAGGTCCGGCCGCAAAAGGGCTTGTGGATATTGAGGCGCCGATTGAACACAATCTGCGCGTGGTTGCACGGGCGCTTGGCAAGTCGCTTGAGGATGTCGTTGCCATTTTGTTGGATCGTCCGCGCCATGCTGAAATCATTGAGCGGATTCGAAAAACGGGTGCACGAATCAAATTGATTACGGATGGTGATGTTGCTGCAGCACTTAACACGGCATTTCCGGAAGTAGGCGTGGATATCATGTTTGGTACGGGTGGAGCGCCCGAGGGTGTTCTTGCGGCAGCCGCACTGAAGTGCCTTGGCGGGGAGTTTCAAGGACGCCTTGTTCCGCAAAGTGAGGACGAACATGCTCGTTGTCTGGCGATGGGGCTAACGGACCCGAGTGCTGTTTTGTGTATGGAAGATCTCGTAAAAGGCGATGATGCGATCTTTGCAGCGACTGGTGTTACAGATGGAGAATTGTTGCGAGGTGTACGATTTTTAGGAGGTGACCAAGCGACGACCCACTCTCTTGTCATGCGCGCAAGCAGTGGAACTGTTCGATTTATTGAGGCGCGACATCGATTGGGAAAAAAACCAAATCTAGTGATGGTCTAGATATCTGCATCAACTTTTCATAACAAGCGATAGGAATGTGCATAAAGTAGAGAAAGAGCGGCAAACCTGCTAGTACGTGTAATGACATTCTGAATACAGTGAGGGTAGGTTCCATTGCAGATTAAGGAACTAGAAACAAAGAAGCTCGCCGAACTCTATAAACTGGCGAAGGAATTTCAGATTCCATATTACGCCACGATGAAGAAGAAAGAACTCATCTTTGCTGTTTTACGTGCACAGGCTGAGAAGGATGGACTTTTGTTCGCAGAAGGTGTACTTGATATTATGTCGGACGGCTATGGATTCCTTCGCCCGATCGGTTATTTGCCAAGTGCAGAAGACATCTATGTAGCCGCATCACAAATTCGCCGTTTCGATTTGCGGGCAGGCGATCTCGTGTCTGGAAAAGTTCGTCCACCTAAAGAAAATGAACGCTATTTTGGACTGCTTCAAGTAGAAGCTGTGAATGGAACAAATCCTGAGACGGCCTCCGAACGACTGCATTTCCCAGCGCTCACTCCATTATTTCCACAGCAGAAACTAAAACTTGAAACGACACCAGAGAAGTATGCAACGCGCATGATGGATCTACTTTCGCCAGTTGGACTCGGACAGCGTGGTCTGATTGTCGCCCCACCAAAAGCCGGTAAGACATTGCTATTAAAGGAAATTGCAAACAGTGTGTCCGCGAACTTTCCAAATGCAGATCTGTTTGTTCTCTTGATTGATGAGCGGCCAGAAGAAGTGACTGATATGCAACGCTCTGTACGCGGAGAAGTTGTCGCATCGACATTTGACGAAGTTCCAGAAAACCACATCAAAGTTACGGAACTTGTGTTGGAGCGCGCAATGCGCCTGGTGGAGCATAAACGCGATGTGATCATTCTTATGGATAGTCTTACACGATTGACTCGCGCGTATAATCTGGTGATTCCGCCGAGCGGTCGGACGTTATCAGGGGGAATAGATCCTGCGGCGTTTCATAGACCCAAGCGGTTTTTTGGGGCTGCTCGTAATATTGAAGAAGGCGGTAGCCTTACCATTATCGCTACGGCCCTCGTTGAAACGGGCTCGCGGATGGATGATGTCATTTATGAGGAGTTTAAGGGAACGGGCAACCTTGAACTACATTTAGATCGTCGTCTCGCCGAAAAACGAATTTTTCCAGCGATCGATATTCGCCGTTCAGGTACGCGCAGAGAGGAATTATTACTCACACCAGAAGAACTGGAGAAAATGTGGGCTTTGCGTAAATCGCTAGGAGACAATAATGACTTCACAGAGATCTTCCTGCGTCGCTTTACTCATACAAAGACCAATCAAGAATTCCTCGCTACGATCGAGAGCCCCCGTGAAACGCGAGAAAATCCCCGCGAAGGCAATCCCCGCGATCGACGTGACCGCGATCATCGCCAGGTAACTGCGAAGTAGGTGGCTAAATTGAATATTGTCTATGCAAATGAAAGAGACGAGTTGTTTGACGATCCCTCGTTGCTTGCACTGGGTCGTACGGGTAAAGCAGTTACCGAGATACAGGAGATGGAGTGGATTCCGTTTCCAAAGGGTGCGACCATGGTCTCTTTGCCAGGGACGAGAGCACTCGGGTTGGATCGCGAAGGAAAGTTAAAATCGCTTCCACCGTCCGCTGTCGCAGTGGGTGCGCTGTTGCCGCAAGGCTACACGCGTCTGCTGTTGCCAGCTTATTTCAAGCCACCTGGTGCAACGCCTTTTCCGCTATTTGGATATACAGCCGTCGGGTTTCGCGATGGGCGTTTCTATGTGGCGGCGACGCAAAGCGACGATCCAGAACCGTGGAATCCAGAACAGTATCATGCGGATCGCGTGGCGCAACAAGTAGTTCATATGGAGCAGAGTCATTCGGACAATCGCCTCTATCAACATCTGCGCACCTGTGCGGTGGAGTATGAATGTGTGACATCACGCAATACATTTTTTGGTCGCAACGAAGGGGCAATCCCTGTGTCAGGATCCTGTAATGCAGGGTGTCTTGGGTGTATTAGTGAACAACCGGACGAATCAGGATTTCCTTCCCCGCAAATTCGTCTGTCTTTGCGTCCAAGCGTAGAGGAAATGGTGGATCTGATGGTGACACACTTACAGACCGCTGGTCCGAATGGGATCATTTCGTTTGGACAAGGATGCGAAGGAGAACCGTCTGTGCGCGGTCGTGAGATCGCAGAGGCGATTCGCCGGACGAGGGAGCAGGTGCAAACGGGTGCGATTAACATCAATACCAATGCCGGATTGACTTCACAAATCACCCAAATTGTTGACGCTGGACTTGATTTAATGCGCATTTCTACCATTAGCGCGTTGTCTGATCACTATGATGCGTATTATCAACCTCGCGGATATACAATAGAGGATGTAGCTGCGTCTGCAGGATATGCCTCTGAACACGGAGTGATCGTCGCGCTCAATTATTTGGTTTTTCCAGGGGTTACTGATCAACCGGAAGAAATCGAAGCGATGATTCAATTTATACATCAAACTGGAATTAAACTTGTACAATTGCGCAATCTGAATATCGATCCGGATTATTATTTGGAACGCATTCCTTTACGTGAAGATGAACCCATCGGGATGCTTGCGATGATTGATGCGATACAACAGGAATGTAAGGGGCTTAGGATAGGGAGCTACACTCACGCACCAGAGTGGTATGGAAGTGGCGCACAAGTGATGCGCTTGTAGAAATCAGAACGACGTGGTACTATGTAAACAATCGTGTCTTTTGCAGTAGGAGGTGAATAACCATGAAACCAGGGATTCATCCGGAATATAAAAAAGTGATGGTGACTTGTGCCTGTGGCGAACAGTTCGAGACGGGTTCGGTAAAAAGCAATTTGCGTGTTGAAGTATGTTCTAAATGCCATCCATTTTTTACAGGTAAACAAAAGTTTATCGATGTTGGTGGGCGTGTGGATCGTTTCAAGAAAAAATATGGGATGTAAACAACATCTTCGTTATTCCTCTAGGCGGTACTGCACGACTTTGCGGTACCGTCTTTGTGTGCGAAGGTTTTGTGGTAGCGAGGCGTATGCTGAAGCAAGCGGGCACGCGTCTGAATAGGATATAAAATCATGTTACTTTTACACTTTAGGAGTGGATCTGTGTGTTTCATCGTTTGCAGGCAGTAGAAGAGCGCTATGATCAACTGAGTGCCTTGCTGTCCGATCAAGAAGTGATCAGCGATGTCAATAAATTGCGATCTTATGGAAAAGAACAGTCTGATCTAGAAGCTACAGTAGAGACTTATCGAGAGTACAAGCGAGTTGCGTCACAATTGGTAGAAGCGAGAGACATGTTTAACGATAAGTTAGATGATGACATGCGTGAACTTGTAAAACAAGAAGTAGCAGATCTGACTGAACAAAAGGAAAAAATTGAACATGAACTCATGATACTGTTGTTACCAAAGGACAAAAATGATGATAAAAACGTTATCGTTGAAATTCGGGGTGCAGCAGGTGGAGATGAAGCAGCTCTATTCGCTGGGGACTTGCTTCGTATGTACAGTCGGTTTGCGGATCGCAAGGGCTGGAAAGTTGATTTTATCGACATTATGGAGAAAGACATGGGTGGAATTAAAGAAGCTGTGTTTAGCGTACAGGGCAAAGGCGCATATAGTCTACTGAAATACGAAAGCGGTGCGCATCGAGTACAACGTGTGCCAGCTACAGAGTCAAGCGGTCGGATTCACACTTCTACTGCCACTGTTGCCGTATTACCTGAAGTGGAAGAAGTCGAAGTGGAAATCCATGAGAAAGATCTTCGCATTGACACCTTTTGCTCGACTGGACCAGGAGGTCAAAGTGTGAATACCACACAGTCAGCCGTGCGAATTACTCACATGCCGACCGGGATTGTCGTGTCATGTCAAGACGAGAAGTCACAGCTAAAGAATCGGGACAAAGCGATGCGTGTCTTGCGTGCTCGATTGTATGAAAAGTATCAGCAGGAACAACAACAAGAGTATGCAGAACAACGCAAGTCGGCAGTGGGGACGGGAGACCGCAGTGAACGGATACGGACCTACAACTTTCCGCAAAGTCGTGTGACGGATCATCGCATTGGTCTAACCCTGCATCGTTTAGAGAGTGTTCTCGCAGGTGATCTTGATGAAATTATCAATGCGCTCATTACGACTGAACAGGCAGAGAAGCTACAAGCGGCCAGTGGTGACGAATGATTTTGCGGGATCTCTTGCAGGGTGCAGAAGCGACACTGCGCAACGCTGATGTGGAAGTGCCAGAACGAACAGCGAGATGGCTATGGCAGCATGTCTCAGGTATGAGTGTTGGGGATTGTTTTTTGCATCAGTTAGATGTGGTTGACCATTGTGATGTTCAAACTTTTTTGGCATTGATTCAGCGTAGAGCACAGCGAGAACCATTGCAATATTTGATAGGTGAGACGGAATTTTGCGGCTTGCCTTTTTTTGTTGATCAGAGAGTTTTGATTCCGCGTCCAGAGACGGAGCAGTTAGTCGATCTAGCCTTTGATGAAATCGAAAGGCGTCTTAGAACGAAAGATCAGATTGTGGTGGTGGATGTTGGCACTGGGTCGGGGGCTATCGCGATTGCACTCGCTGTGCGTATGCGACAACGTGCATTGACATATTTTGTTCGACTCTTTGCGACAGATCTATCCGCCGATGCACTCGCGGTCGCGCGAAGGAATGCAGAGCGACATGTTGTGACAGAGTGGATCACGTTTTGTGAAGGCGCCTATCTTTCAGGAATTCCTAAAGATATAGGAGATCTTGATTTGATTGTATCCAATCCACCTTATATTCCATATGGCATGACGCTGCAACCGGAAGTTGTCGAATGGGAACCCCATTTGGCTCTGTTTGCTGAAGAAGATGGATTGGCATGCTATGAAGAACTAGCCCAAGCGGCGAACGAACGGCTAGCGTGTGATGGGAGTCTTGCATTTGAAGTGGGAGAGGGACAAGCACAGGCAGTGGAGCGTATTCTTATAGCCAAGGACAGGTCATTGCGTACACGAGTGGTCTCGGATTTTCGCAACATCAACCGCTTTGTGTTAGCCGAACGCGCTCTTTGATAGTTTACGAGACGTTTAAGAAGTTCATAGTTTGACCATAATGCCTCTTAGAACTCATTGGATTTGAATTCTAGGGGGCTTTATCACTATGAAAACATGGATGATTATTTTGGTTCTCGTGGCAGGTTTATTTGGTCTTATCAACGGATTTCAGGTGACAGGTGTGGGAAAAGCACATGCTTTTGTGGGGCCAGATCCAAACGTCATTCCGCAGAACGCGTTGCGTTTTCGCGTCATTGCAAATAGTAACAGTCCATGGGATCAAAATTTAAAACGGGACATTCGCAATCGCATCATCACTCTCATAGGAGAGAAAATGGCAAATGTGACTTCTGTGACACAGGCACAACAGGTACTGAAGGCTTCTGTGCCACAAGTAGAACAGATAGCGCTCGCGATGGTGAAAAAATATCATGCACCGTATAGTGCGACTACGACGTTTGGGTTCGCGCATTTTCCAACAAAGTTGTATGGTGACAAAGTCTATCCTGCGGGAACGTACAAGGCATTGCGCATTACGCTTGGAAAGGGCGCCGGGCAAAACTGGTGGTGTGTATTGTTCCCTCCGCTCTGTTTTGTCGCCTTGAGTGATGGAGACGCAGTGGCTGCAACCGCAGCATTTCCAGACTATCCACCGCTCGCTGTGCGCTACATTCAAAATCCCAATGGTCATGGGAAGATTCCCGTTGCTTTGCGATTGGCTGTGGTAGACTATGGGGAAGAGTTGTTAAAGGTGATCAGTGCAGAGTTAGCTCACGTCAAACTTTAGAGGATGAACCGTGAGAAGGAAGGTGAAAGAAATGAATCTGGTAGAGGGAACGCAAACAATTCTTTGGAAGGTTGCACAGACGCCCGAAAGCGGAGAGATGAATCCATATGCGATGGATGAGGATGAGCAGTGTATCATCGGCCAAATAGAGGTGATCGTGCGCACCTTGCCGATAGAGAAACTTGTTCAGGAAGCCGCGCAACACTTACAGGCGGATGAACTAGTCGCCTTTCCAACGGAAACAGTCTACGGATTAGGGGCCAACGCCTTGAGTAGACGAGCATTGCAGCACGTATTTGCCGCGAAAAACCGACCAATGGACAATCCTTTGATCGCACACGTAAGTTCGCTTGCGCAACTGGATTATCTGACACCACACGTTTCGTCATTGGTTATGCGCATCATGGAGGAATTTTGGCCCGGACCTTTATCAATTCTATTACCAGCCCGTAAAGACTTGCCACAGGAGCTGACAGCAGGGCTTGACACGGTTGCTGTTCGCATGCCACAGCATCCTCTGACGCTAGCATTCATTGAGGCGGCAGGTTTTCCGCTTGCAGGTCCATCTGCTAATCGCAGTGGCCGTCCCAGCCCAACGACAGCAAAGCACGTATTACAGGATCTTGCTGGGAAAATTTCCGGTGTTATCGATGGAGGAGCCTGTTCGGTTGGGATTGAATCAACTGTGATCGAGGTTCTCGAACAAGAGATCATCATTCTTCGTCCGGGAGAGATTACTCGTTCCAATTTGGCGCAGTATGGTGTTCCTGTACGCTATGACGAACATTTAGTACAGCGGCGCGAGATGACAGCTTCACCACGCTCACCGGGACAGAAATATCGTCATTATGCACCGCAGGGAGAATTGCGCATCGTTACTGGATATGATTCACGCGTTTTCAATTATGTGAAGGACGAGATTTCACGTGCCCATACAAAAGGGCTCCGCATTGCAACGATTGGGTTTCCTCGCGACATCTGCATAGACGCAGATTTGATCCTGTCTTTTGGCGACCGCGCGATCGACATGGCGCCACACCTATATGATTCGTTGCGCGCTTCTGATGAGGCTGTGATCGACGTTATTCTCGCGCGTGGATTCCGTGCTGCGGAGGAGACGTTCGCCGTGATGAACCGCCTATTGAAGGCCTCTGGTGGCATTGTGATCGAGCTTTATTAGTTCAGATACCCGCTTGTCTCATGAAGCTACTCGCTTTCGCATACACATGTAATCGGATGTGGTGAAAGGTGGGGATGCTGTGTTCGCTTTTACTCCTCTTCTGCTATGGACGGTGGTCCTCATAGGTCTAGCGCTAAGTATGGATGCGTTCTCATTGGGCATTGGACTTGGCGCACAGGGATTGCGATGGCGCGACGTAGGTCGTCTATCAATTGTGATCAGTTTATTTCACCTCCTTCTTCCTCTATTAGGTGTGTGGATCGGCGATGTGCTATACGCGAGGTTTGGCGATATTATGCAAAGAATAACATCTGTAGTGATGATGTTTTTGGGATCACAAATGATCGTAAAATCGCTGCAATATGAAGTTGGCATTGAACCCCCTCCTTTTCGAGCTCATTTTATACACTTAGTTGGCTTTGCGTTCGGAGTGAGTGTAGACGCATTGTCAGTTGGCTTGACATTGGGTACACTAGGGATGACACCCCTTGTGCCTGCGATCGTCTTTGCGTTGTTGAGCGGAATTCTTTCAATCTCAGGACTTTACATTGGGCGTCAGGTAAATGGCCGATTGGGCCGCTACGGGCAGGTGGCGGGCGGGGCAGTTCTTGCTATCCTCGGTCTTAAGTTTTTTTGGTAGATGGAAGGCGATACTGTGTATGAGATTCTGTTTGTTTGTACAGGAAATACTTGCAGATCCCCCATGGCTGAGCAAATACTTGCAAAGTTGGTGAATCAATCACAGGTAGGTTCGCAAGTATCGATTCGCTCTGCAGGACTTTCTGCGCAAGATGGCGCGGCGATGTCAGGCGGGTCATTTGTTGCGCTTTTACGACGGGGGATAGGACAAGGCGAGCAACATGCAGCGAAGCGCGTGACAGAAGAGCAAGTCAGAACGGCCGATCTAGTACTCACAATGACTGAGTCACATAAACACGCTCTTATGGAAGCCTTTCCTGCGTTTAAAGGGAAGGTGTTTACTCTTTTGGAATATACGGGCGCGCAGGGAATGAAGGACATCGAGGATCCATTTGGACAAGATGATGAAGGGTATGAACGCACAGCAAAGCAGATTGAAGCGGCGTGCCATCGGATTGTTCAGCAACTCGAACTGCGATTCCCGCTATCATAAGTCAGCATCATGTGTATAAGAAGCTTCAGCCTCATGTGTGGATGAAAGGAGAGACGATACGGATGATGCGAATTGCCATTGGGTCAGATCATGGCGGTTATGGATTAAAGCAGGAGTTGCTAGCCCGTCTGAAGGATCTACCGTATGAATGGACCGATTTCGGGTGCGATTCTGAGGAGTCGGTAGATTATCCTGACTATGCAATTGAGGTAGCGCAGCGCGTTGCAGCAGGGGAATTTGATCGAGGCATTCTGCTGTGTGGTACTGGACTTGGGATGGCGATTACAGCCAATAAGGTGCCAGGAATTCGAGCGGCGACAGTTCACGATACCTTTTCTGCACAGGCAACGCGCGCACACAATGACAGCAACATCTTGACGATGGGGGGACGAGTCGTCGAACCCGATCGTGCAGAACAGATTACTCGAATTTGGTTAGAAACGCCATTTGAAGGGGGTCGTCATGCCCGACGTTTGAAGAAAATTGAGATGCTAGAACATGCGGTAATGGATTCAAAAAAAGCAGGTAGTGCTCTGTGAACACTCAAGAAATTGTAGCGCGTGTGAGTGAAGCAGTTGCCGAAGTGGTGGCGACTGCTCATCTAACGCAAGATCAGATCCTGATTGTTGGTGCGAGTAGCAGTGAGGTGTTAGGTCATCACATCGGTACACATGGTTCCCAGGATATCGCGAAAGCCATTGTGCAGGGTGTACTCGACGTGCGCGCGCAACATCCATTTCACGTTGCCTTTCAAAGTTGCGAACATCTCAATCGCGCGCTTGTAACAGAGCGGAACACCGTGCAGGCGTTCTCGTTAGAGGAGGTAACCGTTGTGCCAGTCATCACTGCGGGTGGTGCGGTGGCGGCGACTGCGTATCGCATGTTGCCAAATGCAGTGATGGTGGAGCAGATCTCAGCACATGCAGGACTTGATATCGGAGACACGTTTATTGGCATGCATCTGCGTCGTGTGGCGGTTCCAGTGCGCATAGCCGTACAACAAATTGGATGTGCACATGTCACAGCGGCGCGAACTCGTCCTAAGTTAGTGGGTGGGCAGCGTGCCGTGTATTGGTTAGAAGAACAGGGGGGTACTTGTTGAGCCATTTACATTTAATTGATCCGACGATCGCGGAAGCGATGGAAGCAGAACGCATTCGACAACAGTCAAAACTAGAGTTAATCGCATCTGAAAATTTTGTCAGTCGCGCTGTTCTTGACGCGTTAGGGACCGTTTTAACCAATAAATATGCAGAGGGCTATCCAGGCAAGCGCTATTATGGTGGATGTGAACATGTCGACGTCATCGAACAAATTGCAATCGATCGCGCAAAAATATTGTTTAAGGCCGAGCATGCAAATGTACAGCCTCACTCAGGTGCACAAGCCAATATGGCAGTGTATTTTGCCCTATTGCAACCAGGGGATACTGTGCTTGGCATGAACTTAGCACACGGTGGTCACTTGACACATGGGAGTAAGGTGAATTTCTCTGGTCAATTGTATAATTTTGTGGCCTACGGAGTAGATTCTGTCACACATCGGATTTCGTATGATGAGGTAGAGCGGCTTGCAAAGGAACATAAGCCGAAGTTAATTGTAGCTGGTGCAAGCGCCTATCCGCGGGAGTTTGATTTTCCTCGGTTGCGCGCAATTGCAGATGAAGTGGGCGCGTATCTGATGGTTGATATGGCGCATATTGCGGGGCTTGTCGCCACTGGAGTCCATTCGAGTCCGGTTCCTTACGCGCATGTGGTGACAACGACGACACATAAGACGTTGCGTGGCCCACGCGGCGGCATGATTCTTTGTAAAGAAGAGTTCGCGAAAGCGATTGACAAGTCTGTTTTTCCAGGCGTCCAAGGCGGACCTTTAATGCATGTGATTGCGTCCAAGGCGGTGGCTTTTGGCGAGGCAATGCGTCCTGAATTTACCGCGTACACGAAGCAAATTGTAGAAAATGCGCAAGTGTTAGCACAGGCCTTAATAGATCGTGGATTTACGCTTGTCTCTGGTGGAACAGATAATCATTTATTGCTGATTGATGTTCGCAGTGTGGGGTTGACCGGAAAAGCAGCTGAACATTTGCTTGATGAGATAGGCATCACGACAAATAAAAACGCGATTCCTTACGACCCAGAAAAACCAGGTGTAACAAGTGGGGTGCGTATGGGTACAGCCGCTCTTACGACACGTGGCATGGATGCAGATGCGATGGGACAGATTGCGGAGATCGTCGATCTTGTTTTGCGTCATCAAGATGATCAAATTCAGATCAATCAAGCTTTGCATCTCGTTCGCGAGTTGACGCAGAAGTTTCCGCTGTACGACGGATTCTCCTATCTATAAGAGCCTGTTCAAAAAGGGTTGGGGTAAGATGCAAGCAGGGGTTTGGTGAAGTCTGGACATGCGCGCGGAGTGTACGATAGGTGGTACATGAGCACGCATGTCCAGCACAAGCCGAAGCCCTGCGCCGCAGAGTTCTCGACCCTTTTTGAACAACCTCTATAAGTGGGTTGAGATTAAAAACAACAAGGGGGATTGCCGATTACGTCGGCAATCCCCCTTTTACGGGGAAGCCCAGCATGGGCAGAGTCTCCACTGATGACTACTCTTTAAACAATTCTTCGAGTGAAGGCACTTGATCTGGCAACGGGTCGGTAAAGTAGCGACGTAACAACTCTTCTCGACTCATCCAGAGCAACTTCGGATGCATAACGCCATGCCCTTTCTGCAATCGTTTGCGTCCTTCTGGATGGTATAGAACCATAATCCAAACAAGCAACATGCTGACCCAACGGTTCCCAAGCGTCTGTTCAATCTCCTCTACATGAAAACCAAGTTTTTCCACACCGCGATGCATCAGCGTCATCCCAAATACACCCTTAGCATGCCGGAACCGATCATCATAGATCAAAGCCTGTGCGACACCATACATACTATCGCGCAATTCCTTCAATCCGCGGATGGCCATTTTTTCAGGTGATGAAATGTTGACCAATTGCTGCAATGCGCCATTTTGCAGGTGCAATTCGATCATGAGATCTCCGTCTTGGATGACGACTGAAGGTTCGCGCTTTGCCCCCGCGGCCTCTTCTGGCAAGGCAGTTGTGGCTGCTACATAGGGGATTGATGATTCACTGTCAGCCTGTGAGTGTCGCGAGCCAAAGCGCCACGGCACAACACTAAGACGAAATAAACGAGACATCGGATAGACGCCATATAGTCGATTAAAAAGTCGTTCCCACTGCGTCCAGAGTGGATGAATGATGCGCTGCATGCGCCGTGGGAAAGGGGTCGGATGATCCAGCAGATGTTCAGTAGCCTGCAAGATCGGCCTGGCGCTACATGTGAGACCAATCTGTTTGATGCGCGGCAAAAGGACTTTTAACGCAGCTAAGGTATGCAGCGGCGCATCTGTGGCACCTCCGCTATCGTGTAACAAAACGATCGCACCGTTGTGCAATCGTTGCGCAATGGTTTCTGCAATATCCTTGGCAGACACGTCATAACGCCAATCGCGCGCAGCAAACGTCCATAACACAGGTACTTGCCCAATACGGCGCATAATTGCGGGAGTTGCGATCGTAAGCCGACCCCATGGAGGACGATATAATCGAACAGGTTCATCGATGATGCGTTCGATGACTTCTTTGGTTCGTTCAAGTTCACTTTGCAATTGCGAGGGTGTAATAAACCAGGCATTGCGATGCCGATAGGTATGACTGCCAATCATATGCCCGCGTTCGTGGATCGCACGAACGAGTTCAGGATACGTTTCGGCGCGTTCACCAACTAAAAAGAAGGTCGCCTGAACCCCGTGTTGTTCTAACAAATCAAGTAGTTGAGGCGTATACTGCGGATGGGGTCCATCATCAAAAGTGAGCGCCAATTCGCGCGCCAAATCATTGCCTTTGTACACCCCATGCCAACGAAACACGTCCATGACCCATTCCGCGATGGGGCCATGGATGGAAAAAAGTAACACAAAAAGAAAAAGAATGAGGCCAACTCCGTGCATAGAGGACACTCCAATTCATTACACAGCTAGGTGCTCGGTTTGAGGCTGCGATCTATACCGGGAATCCGCAAGAATAAGTATAAAAGCCCCATCGTGCCAACTACGGCAGCACTCATCCAAAAAGGAGCTTGCGGTCCAAACGCTTGCCACAGTCTACCGCCTATGTAGGGGCCCGTCGCAGTGCCCAATCCCTCGACTGTCATGAAGACTCCCCACATCGTCCCGCGTTTTTCACGGTCGATTGCCCCGTCCAGCACAGAATTCCATGATGGCAGGATCATCGCATAGGATAAAGCGAGTACCAGCATGAAACTAATAGCAGGCCAGATACTCGTCTGCAGGGTAAAGAGAATCAAGCCGAGTGCGGCGAGCAAGAAACCACCAGATAAAAAGGGGCGAGCTCCTACGCGATCGACAAGTTTCCCCATGATCGGCAAAAATATAGCTGTGGTGCCTCCAACGATCACCATCGCCACGCTTTGCAGTTGCGGACTTGCGCCGAGAACAACGCGCGCATACGGTGTCAAGACAGGAATGAGGATCCCGATGGCGAGCGTCTGCACAAACATACCCGGGAACAAGATCCGAATCTGCTTCAAGTTTACGATGATTTCACTAAAATATCTACGCGGTTCGATCAAAACTAAGAACGGCTCATCCCCGTGTAGCGATGATTTTTCAGGTTTCGTGACCAAGGCGAGCAAACCACCAAGCAAAAGCATCGTGATGAGCATCATAAAGGCGACGCGATAGGAAAAACTCAAAATAAAATTAATGACGACAGGTCCTGCGCCGCCCCCAATCAACCAGGCGATGTAGATGTATCCCATCGCACTTGCCTTTTCCTGTTCAGAAGCGGTCGCCGTGACTGTCGTGATGACCGCAGGCCACAGAGGTGAAGTCCCGATCCCAAGTATACCCGCACCGATCGTTAAACTCAGAGGATTTGTCGCTCGGGCTACGACAATAAGTCCACATGCAGCGACGATAAGACCACTGACTAACACGAAACGTTGACCAAAATGATCAGCCAGGAAACCCATCGGACTGCGCAGAATATTGTCGAAAAAGTAGTGAACGCTGATTGCGAGTCCAACTGCAGCAGGTGTAAGCCCGAGTGCATCGATCCCGATATTTGGTAATAACGCAAGGATGAGGGCGCCGCGAACAAATTCGACGAGCATCAGCGTCAAAAGAGCGCTTGCGACAAATGGCTTGCGGATATCCTTCGGGATTCCCCTCATGATTGTTCCGCCAAGAGTGGGGAAGTCTGATCTTGCGGCGGATACAGAATCTCTTGATCTTCAAGTTCAATGAGCTTATCTGCGATATCTCGCGCTGCAGTGACTTTGCGGATGGTATTGGTATTAGCGCGCATCCGCGTCAGCAGAGAACCATTGTCACGCAAGAGGCGAAAGATATGCTCGATCACTTGTTTTCTTGTGCGCGCCAACACAGCCACGCGAGACTTTACAAGGAATGCAGCATTTTGCGTCTCTTGACCTGGGATGGGTCGATATAGTAACAGCGGCAATTCCATCGCTAACGCTTCACTGATCGTCAGACCGCCAGCTTTTGTCACAATCAAATCAGATACGGCCATGAGCTCATGCACTTCTCGTGTAAATCCAAACACCCAGACAGGGTTTGTTGCGTCCTTGGACAACTGCTCGATTTGAAACCGCAGCCTTTCGTTTCGGCCACAGATGACGATCAGTTGCATGCGATGATCTGAGTGGAATAGGTCCTCGCAGATTTGCACGATGTCAGAGAGAACGCCATAAGCGCCTCCCATGATCAGAAGTGTCGGGTAATCTGCCTCCAGTCCTAGTTTTGCCCGAATTCCCGCACGGTTACTCGCCGCAAGAAATGCAGGGCGAATTGGGATCCCTGTCACAGAAATTCGACGCTCATCAATTCCGCGAAGAATCAACCCTTGTTTTACGTGCTCCGATCCTACGAAATAGTGGTCCGTATAGGCGTGTATCCACTGACTGTGAATCGCATGATCGGTTATGACTGTTGCTGCGGGAATATTGACGAGTCCGTGCTCCCGCAAAACGGACATCACCCCTGCGGGTGTTGGAAATGTGGAGAGAATGACATCAGGCCGCTCTTCATGCAGAAATTCAGCTAATTCCTCATAGCCAAGGTGGTTTAAACGCCGTTGAATCAAAGAAGAGGGTGTGATTCGACTCGTCCCTTTGTAAAATAATCCATAAAGAGCGGGGGCAAAACGCACGCTTTTTAGGTAACAATAACGAGCCACAGTATTCAGTTTAGGGTGAACCATTTCAATGTAGTCGATGATGTGGACCTCATGGCCAGGATGACTTTCCATAATGGCATCGCGCACGGCAAGCGCCGCTTGTTGGTGACCTTCGCCATAAGAGGCGGACAAGATCAACACGCGCCTTAGCTTTTGCATGGAACATCCTCCTTATCTCCAAACGATGTACAAGACACCCTCTGCTATTGTAGGCGATGAAAGTTAGAATGGGATTAAAAGTGCACTATAACTAATCAATTTTAACATGGAAAGGCCATTCTATACGAGGGTGCATGAAAAGTCTCACTCTATGGGTCATAGTAGCGAAGTCGCGCCGGTTTGATATAATAGTTCAATATGTGTGTATAAAGTGCTATACGAGGAGAGTGTGATTTGAAACCGTTTCGCGAGATACGCCATCCCCTCGCTCTGGAAAAGATCGGGCGGTTGCGCGAACATGCGACAGATGTACAGACTTTCCGGCGACTCGTTCAGGAATTATCGACCTTCTTGGCTATCGAGTGTACCGATGATCTGATTGTGCAGACGCATACCATTCAAACGCCCATCGCTGAGGCGAAGGTTGTGCGCTCTCGGGATGAAGTGGTTCTGATTCCCATTCTGCGTGCCGGACTGGGTATGGTCGAAGGGATGCTGCAGTGGATACCCTCAGCAAAAGTAGGCCACCTTGGCATGTACCGCGATCCCGAGACCTTAATGCCTGTAGAGTATTATGCGAATACGCCGACTGGTATGAGTGATAGCGTCGTAATTGTGCTCGATCCGATGCTTGCAACAGGGGGATCGGCGACAGCAGCACTCGATTTGCTAAAGTCACGAGGGGCAAAGCACATCAAGTTAGCTTCTATCATTGCGGCGCCAGAAGGGTTGGCTAAAGTGCAGAGCAATCATCCTGATGTTCAAATTTATGCTGTTGTGCTCGATCAAGGTCTAAACAGTCATGGATATATTGTGCCAGGGTTGGGTGATGCGGGCGATCGTATATTTGGCACATTATGAGTGGCCAGGAGATGATAAGGTGACTCGAAAACGAGTGATGACAGTGTTTGGCACTCGCCCAGAAGCGGTGAAAATGGCTCCGCTCGTTAAAGAATTACAGGCGACGACCGATTTTGAGACCATCGTGTGCGTAACAGCTCAGCACCGTGAGCAACTGGATCAAGTATTGAGTGCTTTTTCAGTGGAACCAGACTATGATCTAAATGTAATGGAAGCGCGGCAAACGTTAACGAAAATCTCGATAAAAGTTTTGGATTTGCTTGGTGACGTATTAGAAGAAGTCAAACCGGATATCGTC
Source organism: Bacillota bacterium (assembly GCA_021821085.1). Classification (GTDB taxonomy): domain Bacteria; phylum Bacillota; class Bacilli; order Alicyclobacillales; family SLC66; genus Sulfoacidibacillus. The sequence continues at coordinate 82,522 of JAKACV010000002.1, forward strand.
CTTGTGCACGGGGATACGACAACCACATTTGTCGCGAGCTTGGCAGCGTTTTACCAACATATTTCGCTTGGACATATCGAGGCTGGATTGCGGACATGGGATAAATATTCACCCTATCCCGAAGAAATGAATCGACAATTAACAGGTGTGCTGGCTGACCTGCATTTTGCGCCAACACGGGTCGCGGCTGACAATTTGCTGCAAGAAGGCAAACCGTCAGAGCGGATTTACGTGACTGGAAATACCGCGATTGATGCGATGCGCACGACGATTCGGCCTGATTACGAGCACAAGGAATTGGTGAAAGTTGGTCCGCAGCGGCGGCTCATCTACATGACTGCACATCGACGTGAGAATATAGGCGAAGGTCTCGAAAATATTTTTGCAGCTGTGCGTGAATTGGTTGATACCTATCCAGATATTTATGTTGTGTACCCGGTTCATTTGAATCCAGCTGTGCGCGAACCGGCCAAGCGCATATTGGGTGATCATCCACGCATAGCGCTTATCGATCCACTTGAGGTAGTGGATGCGCACAATTTTATGGCACAATCGTATTTGATCCTGACTGACTCAGGGGGCGTGCAAGAAGAAGCCCCGTTTCTAGGTGTGCCGTGCCTTGTGTTGCGCGATACAACGGAGCGCCCGGAGGGGATCGAAGCTGGGACGCTGCGCCTCGTCGGGACGGATCGCAGGGAGATTGTGCGTGCCACCCGTGAATTGCTTGACAATCGCGATGTGTACGAGCGGATGTCAGTTGCCGCGAGTCCATATGGCGACGGATTTGCTTCTGAGCGAATTGTACAAGCGTTGCGTCACTATTTTGAATTAGGGGAGCGACCTCCCGCTTTTGTGCCAAAATCAAAGGCGGGGAAATAAAATTCATCGTGAAAATTGATTGGGATGAAAGGGGTAAGGGACATGGCTGAAGCGGTGATTGTAAGTGCGGCGCGCACGGCGATTGGGAGTTTTGGAGGAAGTTTAGCTGGTGTATCCGCACCAGAACTTGGGGCGATCGTCATTCGCGAGGCACTTTCGCGTGCGGGAGTTGCGGGAGATGTTGTGGATGAAGTGATTATGGGCAATGTGCTACAGGCTGGACTTGGACAAAATCCAGCGCGTCAGGCGGCTGTGAAAGCAGGCTTGTCGTATGAACTGCCGTCTTTTACAGTCAATAAAGTTTGCGGTTCTGGACTGAAATCTGTGGCATTAGCGGCGCAGTCCATCCGCGCCGGAGATCAGGATATTGTGATTGCCGGCGGCATGGAAAATATGAGTCGCGCGCCCTATCTACTTGAAGGCGCCCGCACCGGGTATCGCATGGGCGATCAAAAGGTCGTTGACAGCATGATCCGCGATGGATTGTGGTGTGCATTTAACAATGTTCATATGGGCATTACGGCGGAGAATGTGGCAGAACGCTACCAAATTTCGCGCGAAGAACAGGATCGTTTCTCTTTACAATCGCAGGAACGTGCGATTGCGGCGATTGCGGCTGGGTATTTTAAAGAGGAGATTGTACCTGTTCGCATTCCGCAAAAAAAGGGAGATGCGATTTCCTTTGATACGGATGAATATCCGCGCAAAACGTCTGCAGAAGGTTTTTCTAAGCTGCGTCCGGCCTTTAAGCAAAATGGAACCGTTACAGCAGGAAACGCCTCAGGTCTAAATGACGGAGCTGCGGCTGTTCTCGTGATGTCGAAGGAACGCGCACAAGCGCTTGGTTTAACGCCCATCGCTCGCATCGCAGCCTATTCTTCAGCAGGACTTGATCCAGCGGTCATGGGATTGGGGCCTATTTATGCCACGCAAAAATTGCTCAATAAATCGGGGTTAACGATTGCCGATATGGATTTGATCGAGGCCAATGAAGCCTTTGCAGCACAAGCGCTCGCGGTGGGTCAGGAGCTTGGGCTTGATGAAGATAAGGTCAACATTAGCGGTGGGGCGATAGCACTCGGTCATCCGATTGGAGCATCCGGTGCACGGGTCTTAGTCACCTTGCTGTATGGGTTGCAGCGCACTAAAGGAAAACGAGGGCTAGCGACACTCTGCATTGGCGGCGGTCAAGGAGTGGCGATGGTGGTAGAACGTATATAAAATTCTCATATTGCATTGAGTTAGAGGAGGTAATAAGATGACGATGCACAAACACTGGGAAATAGACTCAGAATGCCCGCGATGCGGAAAGATCAATCACGTATCCGTACCTGTAGGAGAACGCGTGGTTCGTGTTCATTGTGAACATTGTACACATGGATACGATTACCTTCATGTGGTCGCTGAGCATATCGAAGTCGATGATGATGTAGAAAAGAAATAGTGGGTCTGGTGAAATTCAGACGCAAATTGTTCATATGATTGATCGTCGGTTAGGTATTCCGTGGTGCGAATGATGATTCAAGCTATGCAATTTAAGTTTTTCTTTAGAACCCTTGCCATAAAACAAATGATTACCGTTTTCAAGCGTTGACAATAGATTTTCGCATAGTGTAGTATAAACACGGATTTAAGCACGTCACCTTGATATAATGCTTGGGACGGTGAGGAACTTCGACAAGAATGATAACAAACCTGCGGCACCATTTAACGCATGGAAAGCAGTTGCCGTTTTCTCCGGAGCATCTTTGCAGCTGTTGGTGACGATGGCGGTGTTCGGGTTTCTTGGCCATCTCCTCGCGGATCAATGGGGACGCCCGTGGTTAACCGCAATGGGTGTTGTGTTTGGTTTGGTTGTGGGGATATCTGGCTTATCGTTTTTGATTAAACAATTTTTAGGTGGTAAGTTGTGAACGATATCCAAAGATTACAAGCACGGTTGCGTGTTGTGCAGCGAATCGGTGTGGGGATGATGATCCTTAGCGCGTTAGCGTGGTTAATCTTTCGCAATGCACAATCAGACATCAACGGATTGCTCTTGGGTGAAGTTGGCGGAGCCTATGTGTACTACAGTATGGTTCGCCAGGGACACTTGCGTGATGGGCTTGAGGGAAACGCCCTGTTTGCCTCGGGAATGCTTGGGATGATCACGCGTCTTGTTGTGCTCATCGCGGTCATGGTGGTTGCAATCAAGTCTCCTGATGTGAATCCGTTTACTGCACTTGTCGGCTATTTGCTCGGCTTTGCCTTGATCTTCTTTGGCCTCTATGGCTTTGCGAAGCGTGGGCGTACATCCTCTGGGGGAAAGTAGGTGAGAAAGTGCCAGCATTCCCATATCTTTTTTATAATACATTTTTTCCGATTAATATCATTACTATTGCTATGATGATATTGACGGGGATCGTCGTTCTGGTCGTATTGCGTCTCGCTCAGCGAAACTTGGATGTACGGAAGCCGCGCGGTTTGCAGAATCTAATCGAATGGGCGATTGATTTTACAGCAAACATGGCGCGCGATACGATGCCAAGTGAGCGTATGGTGCAATGGATTTTACCTTTTGCGTTTACGATGGTGATTTTCTTATTTGTTGCCAACTGGTTGGGAATCATTGCAACCATTAGCATCCAATTGAATCATCCGATTCCATGGCTTGGATTGACAGCTCAAAGATTGGCTTTAGCGCATGGGGAAATTCCTCTTTTTGATTCACCAACGTCAAATATGAGCATGACTCTTGGCATGGCTGTGATGGTCTGGATACTCAGTCACGCACAAGGACTGAGACACCCTCGTAAATATTTCCGATATTATCGGAATCCGATGGCAATTATCGAAGAGATTACAAACCCTCTGACGCACGGCATGCGTCTTTATGGCAATATTTTTGCTGGGGAAGCGCTGATCGGTGTCATTCTGAGCATTCCGCTCGTATTTGGTTGGTTGCCAGTTAGTATTCCGCTCTTGCTGATTTGGTTACTGTACAGCGGATTTGTCAGTACGATTCAGGCCTATGTGTTTACCATTTTGATGACGCTCTATGTCGGCCATAAATCCTATGGCGACCAAGTTGATCATGTGTAACAACGCTGGACAGATAGTCAGGATTCGCGCAAGTATGTGAAGGTTAAATGGCATACGTTTATGATTGCTTATGATGATTGAGGAGGAAGTAAAAAAATGACAGTAAATTTGATTCACGCTTTATTTGATATTGCGGTTGCCCTTTTGCTAGGTCTCGCCGCTGTAGGATCCGGTATCGGCGACGGTCTTGTCATGAGCAAGTACGTAGAAGGCGTATCACGCCAACCAGAAGCTCGTGGTTCTATCTTTGCAAGTGCTCTGCTTGGAGTTGCGCTCGTTGAAGCGTTTCCGGTCATCGCGCTCGCATTCGGTATTATTATGTTATTCACCAAAGGATCGCTATAAACCACGAACAACCATTGTAGTACCACTGTAATACTGGATGTCAGTTAGCCGTGGATCCGTACCGTTTGGAAAGGGGAGACAGGCACAATTGTTTGAATTCGGAACGTTTATCGTGTCGATTGTGACGTTCTTGATCCTATTTTGGATCATTAAGACGTACGGATTTGCCCCGCTTGCACGTATGCTCGAACAGCGTCGTCAGCTGATTGAAGGGCAAATCACTGAAGCCGAACAAAATCGTCTGCAAGCTGAAAAATACTTAAATGAACAACACATTTTGCTAGATGAAGCTAGGAAACAAGCAAAAGAGATCGTCGACGCAGCGCGTGCACGCGCTGACGAACAGGCGAGAGAGATTGTTGTTGCTGCAGAAGAAGAGGCGAGTCGCCACTTAGAATCGAATCGGCAGTTGATTGAACGCGAACGCGCAGAAGCGATGAATCAAGTGATGAGTAGCGTATCATCGCTCACGGTGGATTTGAGCGAGAAGTTACTTCATCGCCATGCGGATGAAACAGCGCATAACGAGATGGTACAAGAAGCCGAAAAAATGTTGGGTGACTTGGCATGTTAACAGGAGCGATTACTCACCGCTATACAGGTGGGCTATATGCAGCCGCAAAGGCGCACGGGGAAGTTGAACGCATAGATGAAGCGCTGCGCACCGTCACAGAGGCACTTCATGCGAATCCTACGTTTAAGTTGCTCCTTGAGCATCCTGTGCTTACCCCTGATGTAAAAATGACGGTGATTCGCAATGTGTTTGGAGATGTTTTGCCAGAGCTTTTGCAAAGTCTCTTTCATTTGTTATTTACACGGCATCGCGGCGAATATATCAGCGCAATATATACAGCGTTTCACAAGATGGCCGACGAGGCGCGCGGTCGTATAGAAGTTCAGGTGGAGACGGCGCGTAACTTTGAAGGAGATCATCTTGAGATGTTGCGCACGCGTTTGGCTGACGCTTTACAGAAAGAAGTTAAGACGGTGGTTCACCTGCATCCTGAACTCATTGCAGGATATCGGGTTCGCATAGGGAATCGCATTATTGATGCAACAGTTAGAGGCGCCCTGACACAGTTTAGCCAGACATTACGGGTCGATCAGGCCGCTAAGGAGGGAACCTTTTGAGTATTCGACCAGATGAAATCAGTGCTCTGATTCGGCAGCAAATCGAACAGTTCGAGTCTCAAATTCAGGATTATGAAACAGGCGTCGTGTTGCAGGTTGGCGATGGGATTGCTCGGTTGTACGGCCTTGACAACGTCATGGCAGGCGAACTCATCGAATTTGCAAATGGTGTATATGGACTTGCGTTTAACTTAGAAGAGGATAATGTTGGTGTAATCGTTCTTGGTTCCGTCACCGGAATTAAAGAGGGCGATCAAGTGCGTCGCACAGGGCGTATTGCGCAAGTACCCGTGGGACCGGAGCTACTTGGACGCGTTGTAAACCCGCTTGGACAACCAATCGACAATTTAGGCCCCATCGATGCGAAAGTGTTTCGTCCACTCGAATCGCCCGCGCCAGGGGTGATTGATCGTCGCTCCGTTTTTGAGCCGTTGCAAACGGGGATCAAAGCGATTGATGCGATGATTCCGATTGGGCGCGGACAACGTGAGTTGATCATTGGAGATCGGCAGACCGGGAAGACTGCCATTGCTCTGGATACGATTTTGAATCAAAAGGGCAACGGTGTGAAATGTATTTATGTTGCGGTCGGACAAAAGCAATCGACGGTCGCGCAAGTGGTCGAGACACTGCGAAAATACGGCGCAATGGAATATACAACGGTCGTTGCCGCGAACGCCTCAGATCCAGCGCCGCTACTCTATTTGGCGCCCTACGCCGGATGCAGCATGGGCGAGTATTTTATGTACAACGGCGGACATGCGCTGATTATTTACGATGACTTGACAAAACAATCGGCTGCGTATCGCGAAATGTCGCTGTTATTACGCCGTCCGCCAGGCCGTGAAGCGTTTCCTGGCGACGTGTTTTATCTGCATTCGCGCCTGCTGGAACGTGCGGCGAAGTTGTCGGATGCACGCGGAGGCGGGTCGCTCACAGCTCTGCCGTTTATCGAAACGCAAGCTGGCGATATTTCTGCCTATATTCCGACGAACGTCATCTCAATTACGGACGGTCAAATTTTCCTTGAGTCAGATCTGTTCTTCTCAGGCGTTCGACCGGCAATTAACGTGGGTGCATCGGTATCTCGGGTCGGTAGTTCTGCTCAGTATAAGGCGATGAAGTCTGTTGCGGGGACGCTTCGCCTCGATCTTGCACAATATCGCGAATTACAGGCGTTTGCCCAGTTTGGTTCGGATCTCGATAAAGCGACTCAAGCACGCTTGGCGCGTGGTGAGCGTACGGTGGAAATCTTGAAGCAAGGTCAATACGAACCGCTGTCATTTGAGAAGCAAGTCGTGTCGATCTGGACAGTCGTCAATGGTTACATGGATGATCTAGAAGTTAGCGCGGTTCGACCGTTTGAAGCACAATGGCTCGGATACATCGGAACGACCTATCCGCAAATTTTCACGGCGATTGAAACTTCTAAGGCACTGGCTGACGATACGGTTGCGTTGCTTAAAGAAGCGGTGGCGAAGTTCAAGGCCACGTTTGTCGCCTGATCTCAGTCTCCCTATTCAGGCACGTAAAAGGTGGTGAAATCCAGTGGCACAAAGCCCAAGAGATATACGGCGCCGCATCAAGAGCGTACAAAATACAGCACAGATCACGAAGGCGATGGAAATGGTTGCAGCTGCTAAATTGCGTCGTGTGCAGGAGGCAGTTCAACTATCCAAGCCTTATTTGGAAAAGATGCAAGAGATGTTGGCGGATATTGCTTACTCCGCTCGCTTTGTGAAACATCCACTACTCGCTGTGCGCCCTGTTCGGCGCACAGGGTATCTTGTGATCACATCCGATCGCGGACTGGCTGGCGCGTACAATTCGAACGTCTTGCGGCGCACAGTGCAAGAAATCCGCAATAAGGACAAAGAGTCGTATTCCATTTTTGCAGTTGGGCGCAAGGGCCGGGACTTTTTCGCAAGGCAAGGGTATTCGCTTGCGGGTGAAGTGACTGGTTTACCAGACTCACCGACCTATCCAAGCATCAGTTCATTGGCTCAAGAGATTGTGAGTGCGTATGGAGCAGAAGAGTTCGACGAGCTATACATGGTGTACAACGAGTTTATTAATGCGGTCTCACAGCAAACGGTCGTAACAAAGGTACTGCCGCTCACGGATGTGAGTGCTCTTACAGCGACGAAAAAGGTGAATTTCCTCTACGAGCCCGACGAGGGAGCTTTACTTCAAGCTTTATTACCAAAATATGCGGAAACGCTTGTGTACCAGGCAGTGCTTGACGCGAAGGCAAGTGAACACGGTGCGCGCATGACGGCGATGGGCAATGCGTCTGACGCCGCAAGTGACATGATCGACTCTTTAACTCTAGTCTTAAACCGCGCAAGGCAAGCGGCCATCACGACGCAAATTGCAGAAGTAGTCGGCGGCGCCGAAGCGTTGAAGTGATCGCTAAGGAGGAGATTTTTTGAACACAGGAAAAGTTGTGCAGGTGATGGGTCCCGTTGTTGACGTGCGTTTTCCAAGCGGACAACTACCTGCCATTAATAATGCGTTGCGGGTGGACATCGACGGTGATGTGCCTGTTCACGTCACGCTCGAAGTCGCGTTGCATCTAGGTGACAACATGTTGCGCACAGTCGCCATGTCATCGACAGATGGACTCGTTCGCGGCGCAGAAGTAGTAGATACAGAAAGACCAATCGAAGTACCTGTTGGTGAAGCGACACTGGGACGGATTTTCAATCTGCTGGGAGAGCCGATTGACGAAGCAGGACCTGTCGAAGCCACAGAACGTTGGGGAATCCACCGTGAGGCGCCAGCATTTTCTGATGTGAGTACAAAGGCAGAAGTGTTTGAAACAGGGATTAAAGTCGTTGATTTACTTGCACCGTATATCAAAGGGGGCAAAGTCGGGCTCTTTGGTGGCGCAGGCGTAGGGAAAACCGTGTTGATTCAGGAATTGATCCATAATATCGCAAAAGAGCACGGCGGCTACTCTGTGTTCGCAGGGGTTGGAGAGCGGACGCGTGAAGGGAACGATCTCTATCACGAAATGAAAGACTCCGGCGTTATTGATAAGACAAGCATGGTCTTTGGTCAAATGAATGAACCCCCGGGCGCGCGTTTGCGGGTTGCACTAAGCGGTCTAACGATTGCTGAATACTTCCGTGATGTCGAACAACGCGACGTACTGTTCTTCATTGATAATATTTTCCGTTTTACACAAGCAGGTTCTGAAGTATCCGCACTGCTAGGCCGGATGCCGTCCGCAGTTGGTTACCAACCAACGCTTGCAACGGAAATGGGTCAATTGCAAGAGCGGATTGCGTCAACTGTTAAAGGATCGATCACTTCGATCCAAGCTATTTATGTACCGGCTGACGATTATACAGATCCTGCGCCAGCAAACACATTTGCTCACTTAGACGCAACGACAAACTTGGATCGCAGGATATCCTCGATGGGTCTGTTCCCTGCTGTTGATCCGTTAGCTTCGACGTCGCGCGCGCTTTCACCAGATATTGTGGGTGACGAACACTATCAAGTGGCTCGTGGCATACAACAAGTGTTGCAACGTTATCGTGAGTTGCAAGATATCATTGCGATTCTTGGTATGGATGAACTGAGTGATGAAGATAAACTGATCGTGTCGCGTGCGCGTAAGATTCAAAACTTCTTGTCGCAACCTTTCTTTGTCGGTGAACAATTCACAGGGATCCCTGGCAAATACGTTCCTGTGAAAGATACGGTGCGCAGCTTCAAGGAAATTTTGGACGGTAAACACGACGATATTCCCGAATCGTATTTCCGTTATTGTGGAGCGATCGAAGAAGTGTTGGAGAAAGCGGCCAAAGACGGCTACACAGCCTAAACAGCGAGTTTTGCTGAAACTTTGGTCCATTGAAAATCTAGGGTGGATCGTTTCCACTGCACAAAGGAAGTGTCGACTTGAGTACAGTACCGTTACAAGTCGTAACACCCGACCGCGTTGTGCTTGATATGGACATTGAAATGGTGTCATTGCGCGGTGGAGGTGGCGAACTTGGCATTTTACCGCGCCACACGCCGCTTGCGACAACTGTGAAACCTGGTGTAATCAAAGTAAAACTCGCTGAAGGTGAAGACTTTCTTTCAGTGAGCGACGGGTTCATACAAGTCATGCCAGATCGCATCACGCTTCTTGTCGAATCGGCCGAAATCGGATCTTTTCTTGATTTGGATCGTGTGAACCTTGCCAAAGACCGCGCGGAGAAACGCCTGGTTGAACACTCGGATGAAATAGCCGTAGAACGCGCGAAGGCTGCACTTGAACGGGCAAATCACAGGCTGGAGGCTGCGGAGGCAGCCTTGAAGCATGGTGAAGTGATTAAACATAAATTCGAAGGTAAAAGCAAAGACGATGATCAGTAGGCGAAAAAGGCGTCAGTCCTGTATGATAGGATTGACGCCTTTTCGTATAAAAAAATACAGTTCGGAGTAAACATTCGAACGGCAGAGAAAAAGTGGGCAAAATCATAGGAAATTGGGTATGCTAAACACGATAGTAGTCCATATGGATGTTTTACTCTTATACAGGGCTTTGTTATAATAGCCGTGTTTCACGATGAGAAATGATGTACCGCGAGGTGAAAAACTGAACATTTTATTCAGTCGTCAATTCATTTAGCTTCCTAAATAAAGGGGGTGCAGCGATCTTGTACGGCAGTAATTTTGTCTTTGTCCTTATCTTTCTGGCGCTTGGCGCACTGTTACCTATCTCGTCACTTACGATCATCGGTCCTTTGTTGCGCCCTAGCCGTCCGTCGCGCGCGAAGGAAACCACTTATGAAAGCGGACTTGAACCAATCGGCGATGCGCGAGCAAGGTTTAATGTTCGGTATTACCTTTTTGCACTTTTATTTGTGATTTTTGATGTAGAAATTGTCTTTTTATACCCTTGGGCAGTCGAGTATCGACATCTAGGAGCATTTGGATTCGTTGAGATGTTGATTTTTATCTTGTTGCTCGTCATCGGTCTCGCTTATGCATGGAGAAAGAAGGTGCTCGAATGGAAGTGAATCAGAAGGTGCAATTGCCGACGATCGAGTACGAAGGCTTCACAAAAGAGGAGTCTGCCGAGTTGCGCCGTGCCGGAGTGGTGCTTGGACCTCTTGAGCAGATTAAAGGGTGGGCGCGCAGTAACAGCCTATGGCCACTTACGTTTGGCCTTGCCTGCTGTGCGATTGAAATGATGGGTGCAGGGGCATCACACTACGATCTCGACCGCTTTGGTATCATCTTTCGTGCCTCTCCGCGGCAATCGGATGTCATGATTGTAGCTGGAACGGTTACAAAGAAGATGGGCCCGTTGTTACGGCGCTTGTATGATCAAATGCCAGAACCAAAATGGGTGGTTGCCATGGGATCGTGTGCAACGGCGGGTGGACCCTATGTGCGCTCGTATTCGGTGGTAAAGGGCGTCGATCAAATTGTTCCTGTAGATGTCTATGTACCTGGTTGCCCTCCATCTCCTGTGGCGCTCATCTATGGTCTCAATAAACTACAGGAAAAAATCCGCATTGAGGCATCTGGAAAGAAGGTGTCAAGCTAGGATGGCGGACGATAAGAAAGAAGATGTAACAGAAGTAAAATCAGAAATCAAAACGGGTTCTGCAGAGGCAAAGCCGACTGCCAGCACTAAAGAGGCAGCTGCGCCAACTGCAAAGCCGGCTTCAAAGGTCACTCCAGCAAAGGCCGCGAAAGCGCCACAACCGCCTGATCCGCGTGTGGAGCAAGCAGTGAAGCAAGGTGAAGCGATCAAAGCTGCGATCGAAAAGAAACTGGGCGCGGATACGGTGGAAGAAGTGACAGCGACTAAGGACATTCCGATTCTGCGTATCGCATCCGCCAAGTGGCGGGAGGCGGTCACCTTTTTGCGCGACGATCCAGAGCAATCCTATAACTATGTAGAGCTCTTTGCTGGAACCGATTATAAAGACTACATCGAAGTCGTACTGTACTTCTATTCGATGACGCACGGAACTTATATCAATGTGAAGACTCGGACACCTCGCGACGAAGCGATCATACCGTCACTCACCCCGGTTCTTCCTGGCGTGAATTGGGAGGAGCGCGAAGTCTACGATTTGCTGGGTGTGACATTTGAAGGACACCCAGATCTGCGCCGGATCATGATGTGGGATGGGTGGAACGGGTATCCGCTGCGAAAGGACTACTCAGATTTTCAAAACATGCCGCAACGAGAAGGTGAGCCTCACTCATGAGTACGACACTTCGTTCGGAAGAAATGATCTTAAACGTTGGGCCCCAACATCCCAGCACGCATGGTGTTTTTCGGTTAGTGGTTACGCTTGATGGAGAGCAAATCGTGGATGCGGATCCTGTCGTGGGCTATTTGCACCGCGGAACAGAAAAATTAGCAGAGGGTCTGCAATATACGCAGATCATTCCCTATACGGATCGTCTTGACTATATTGCTGCGATGTTAAACAACTACGCACTTGTGCATACCGTGGAACACGCACTCGATCTTGAGATTCCAGCGCGAGCAGAGCATCTGCGCATCCTTGTGATGGAACTGAACCGCATTGCATCGCACCTACTGTTTCTTGGCACCTATCTACTCGACTTAGGCGCGATGAGTCCGTTTTTGTACGTGTTCCAAGAGCGCGAACGTATCGTGCAATTGTTCAATGAGATTTCTGGCGCGAGGCTTACCTACAACTACATGCGTGTAGGCGGCGTCAAATGGGATGCACCCCCCGGCTGGATTGAAAAGGTGCGCGAATTCGTGCCATTTATGCGCGAAAAGGTCAAAATGTATGACAAGTTAATTTCGGGGAATGAGATCTTCTTGCACCGCGTTCGTGGAATTGGCGTGATTACCCAGGAAGACGCCCTGCAATACTCACTATCAGGCATTAACTTACGCTCCACAGGCATTCGTTTTGACCTACGTAAAAATAGAACTTATAGCATTTATGATCAGTTTGATTTCGACATGGTCACAGCAGAGAATGGCGATTGTTACGATCGGTATTATATTCACCTTGAGGAAATCAGACAAGCACTGAATATCGTAGAGCAGGCGGCAGCGCAAATTCCGGATGGCCCGGTTCTTGGCAAGGTGCCAAAACTCATCCGCATCCCTGCAGGTGAGTACTATACGAGTATCGAAGGCGCACGCGGTGAACTTGGCGTGTATATCGTTTCGGATGGCAAAGACAAACCATACCGTCTTAAATTTCGGCGTCCATCTTTCGTGAACTTGCAGATTTTGCGTAAGATGTTGATTGGGCAGAGCATGGCCAACCTGATTGCGATCCTCGGTGCCGTAAACATTGTACTTGGGGAGGTCGATGCCTAGTATGTTTTCATGGCAAACACAACCACTCACAGGACTCAATTTTCTTGGGATGGTAATCGGCGCCGTCATCGTACTGATGGTCGTATTAGTCGTCGTTATGTATACCATCTACTTTGAACGTAAAGTGATCGGGTGGATGCAAAACCGGATCGGCCCCAATCGTGTAGGCCCGTTCGGCTTATTGCAAAGCGCGGCGGACGTTTTCAAATTGCTCCTAAAAGAAGATATCGTGCCCGCGAATGCTGACCGCCTGATGTTTATGATTGCGCCAATCATTGCGTTTGTCCCTTCATTCATGGTGCTTGCCGTCATTCCTTACACAGCGGCGCACGTGTTCACTGCAGGGCTAAACGTCGGCGTGCTGTACTATATCGCACTCTCGTCCATTTCAATCGTCGGGATTGTACTTGGTGGCTGGGCGTCTAATAACAAATACTCTCTCGTTGGTGGCCTGCGTTCTGCAGCGCAAATGATTAGCTATGAGATTCCGCTTGGATTGTCGATCTTAGGCGTGATTATGCTGTCTGGTTCACTCAATTTGAATACGATCGTCGCACACCAAGCCACCGATCGTTTTGGCTGGTACATCATCCCGCAAATTATCGGATTTGTTGTATTCGTCATTGCAGCCATTGCGGAGTTGAATCGTACGCCATTTGATCTGCCAGAAGCAGAGTCAGAACTAGTTGCTGGATATTTTACCGAGTACACTGGATTTCGCTTTGCCTTTTATATGCTCTCAGAGTATGTCTACGTTTTCGCCATTGCATCACTTGGTACGACCCTCTTTCTCGGCGGCTGGGAAGGACCATTTTTACCGTCTTGGTTATGGTTTGCGCTTAAAACAAGCCTGTTTATCTTCTTCCTATTTTGGGTGCGCGCCACCATGCCGCGCATTCGAATCGATCAGCTGATGTCGTTTGCATGGAAAGTGCTGATCCCAGTTGCACTCTTTAATATCCTACTTACCGGTGCGCTGTCGCTGATCTTATAGTGCAACGCGTCATTTCAAGGAGGAGGTGGCAAAGATGTTTGGGTTCTTAAAGGGGCTCAGCGTGACCTTTGGTCAAATGACTAAAAAGAAGCTCACGCTACAGTATCCAGAAGTGAAGCCTGAATGGCCAGAACGCTTTCGCGGGATTCATCAGTTTATTCCCGAGCATTGCATCGTGTGCAACCAGTGCGCACGCATTTGTCCAACGAGTTGCATCTCGCTTTCAGGGAATCGGGATGAAAATAAGAAAATGCATATTGACACGTATGATATCAACTTTGAAATTTGCATTCTTTGCGATCTATGCACAGAAGTCTGTCCTACTGAAGCCATCCTTATGACAGATCAGTTTGAACTCGCGACGTATTCGCGCGATGAGTTATATAAAGACATACATTGGCTGTACGAGAATCACGTAAAACATGGTAATTACCAGCAGTTGCAAGCAGCGAAGGTGCAAGCGGCAAAAGAAGCAGAAGAAAAGGCCAAAGCAGCGGAAACCGAAAAAGCGACGGTCGAAGCGAGTACAGCAGGATCCGATAAAGGAGGAGATGCGTAATGTTTTTCGGATTACCCATTACGGGCGAAACGATCGCCTTTTTCCTCCTGGCGCTCATTATCATCGTGTCTGCCGTTTTTATGCTCAGTTTGACAAACGTCATGCACATGGCGGTATCGTTGGTCGGTGTATTTCTGGGCGTTGCAGGAGTGTTCATTTTACTTGGGGCTGACTTTGTGGGCCTTGTACAAATTATGGTTTATGCAGGTGCGATCACGATACTGATGGTGTTCTCACTGATGCTCACCCACCGTGGACTTGGTGAGCACGCGGTTCGCGAAGTCGGAGCTATGCGAGGAACCACCACATTTGCCGGCATTGCGGTACTCGTCGCGATTGTACTCTACGCGATTCGCAACGCCCAGTGGCCGGGCAATACGACTGCTTTACAACCGTTCCATCAATCCACAGTGACCCTGATTGCAAACGCCATCTTTCAGCAGTATACCGTTCCATTTGAATTGGTGTCCGCAGTGCTCACCGTCGCTCTTGTCGGATCTGTCGTAATTGCCAGGAAGGAGGAATAGAGCATGGCCTTGCAACCTTTTCTCGCACTTGCGGCAATTCTCTTTGGCCTTGGATTGTATGGCGCACTGACAAAGCGCAACTTGATCATCGTTCTGATCTCGATTGAGATGATGCTAAACGCAGCCAATATCAACCTCGTCGCTTTTGCGCATTTTCTGCCAAAACCGAATATCGAGGGACAAGTGTATGCGCTATTCAATATCGCGATTGCCGCAGCAGAAGTAGCTGTTGGCCTCGCAATCTTACTGTCGTTCTTTCGCACTCGCGACACAAGCGATGTACGCGATATGAACTCCATGAAGTGGTAGGGGTGATCGTATGATCGGTCTAACTTGGCTCGTTCCCGTACTCCCTCTTGTGGCTTACTTGGTGCTTCTTTTCACAGGTAAGCGCATGAGCGAGGTGGCGATTACGACCATTTCTGTACTCGCTGTCCTTATTGGCTTTGTCATCTCCATTACTGTTGTATCAAGCGTCGCGGGGCATGGTCCCTATGCGCCAGTTGTTTACAATTGGCTAACCTTCGGGCCGACCACGATTACGATGGGGTATCAAGTGACAAATTTGAATGCGTTGATGCTACTTGTCGTCACTCTTGTCAGTACACTTGTCTTTCTATTTTCCAAGTCGTACATGCATGGCGATGAGCGCTTCTCGCGGTTCTACCAATATCTCAATTTGTTTGTATTTTCCATGCTTGGCCTTGTCATCACGTCGAATCTTCTTGAGTTGTACATATTCTGGGAGCTGGTTGGCGTTTGTTCCTACTTGCTCGTTGGATTTTGGTACTTCAAACCTGAAGCGGCCGTCGCAGCGAAAAAGGCGTTTATCGTCACGCGCGTTGGTGATGTAGGGCTCTTTATTGGAGTGATTCTCCTCTATCTAGGAACAGGTTCGTTTGATTTCACCACGATTTTTGCACATTTGCATCACTTTTCGAGTATGCAGTCAGCGCTTGGCGCCATGGGACGAGATGCCATCACGCATCTTATGACTGTACAGACGTGGGTGACGATCTCCGCATTGCTCGTCTTTGTTGGCGCGGTCGGAAAGTCGGCGCAGTTTCCGCTGCACGTCTGGCTACCTGATGCGATGGAAGGTCCGACCCCTGTGTCTGCGTTAATTCACGCAGCGACGATGGTTGCGGCAGGCGTATACCTTGTGGCCCGGATGTTTCCTCTGTTTCAGGCATCCGCTGCAGCCAGTGAAACCGTGGCGATAATTGGCGGCGTCACAGCGATCTTTGCCGCATCCATCGGACTTACTCAGCGCGACATCAAGCGCGTGATCGCGTATTCAACTGTCTCGCAACTTGGGTACATGATGCTTGCCATGGGCGTTGGCGCATACGTCTCGGGGATGTTTCATCTGATGACTCACGCATTCTTTAAAGCGCTTTTGTTCCTTGCCGCAGGCAGTGTGATTCATGCTATTGATACGCAAGATCTGTTTGAAATGGGCGGCTTACGCAAGTACATGCCGATCACACATGCGACCTTTCTTGCCGGAGCGCTCGCCTTATCTGGAATTCCCCCGTTCGCTGGGTTTTGGTCGAAAGATGACATTTTAACCGCAGCGTTCGATAGTGGGCACTATGTGTTGTATGCGTTTGGATTGATTGCCGCCTTCTTTACGGCCGTCTATATTTTCCGCGTGTACTTCTTGACGTTCTCTGGCACGTATAAAGGCAGCAAACATCCGCACGAAGGCGGTATTGCCATGACGTTGCCACTGATTGTCCTTGGATTTCTCGCCACATTCGCCGGCTTTATCAATACTCCCTTTGCACCTTTGCTAGGGAACTTTCTACAACCAAATGGGCCTGTTGGCTATGATCCGCCAGCCAATTGGGGTCTTATGGCCATCTCGGCTATTACTGGATTACTTGGAATCTGGGTTGCCTACTCCCTTTATAGTGGAGGTAAACGCGCAGATGCATTTGCAAAGCGCATGGGCATCTTGTATCAACTGAGCTTTCACAAATGGTATATTGATGAATTGTATGCGGCGATCATCGTACTCCCTGTCGTGACGATTGCGGACGGACTGCAATTTGTCGACCGCTATATTGTCGATGGGGCCGTGCGCCTGCTCGGTGAAGTTGGCTATGCAGGGGGCGTCAGCTTGAAATATTCGGCAGACGGTCAAATCCAAACCTACGGGCTAATCAGTGTGTTTGGCATTGCGATCGTCCTGATAGTTGCGCTTTTGATCGGAGGTGTCCTCTGATGGAAGATGTGTTGTTACTGATCGTTGTGATTCCACTCATTGCTGGATTATTTGTCCTGGCCATGCCTGCTCGTTCACATGGTGTCATTCGCGCCATCGGATTGATCGGCGCACTGATCCCTGCTTGCTTTGCGCTAGCCGCCTATCTTGCCTTTGATCAGCGGCAGATCAATCTTCAGTTTCCTTTTACGACGACGTGGATGTCGATTGCCAATGCGTACAACTCGCTGACCTTACACATCAATCTTGGCTTTGGCGTCGATGGGATTTCAATGCCGCTTGTGATGCTTGTGGGCGTCGTCAGTACTTTGACGATGATTCGCAGTTTTAAAGTCACTGAGCGCGTAAAAAGCCACTATTTTTGGCTGCTGTTTTTAACGATGGGGATGTACGGAGTATTTGCCGCATCAGGCATCTTCACCTTCTTTTTCTTCCTTGAATCGACGCTTGTAGCAGGCTACCTTCTGATCAATATTTGGGGTGGGGAAAAGCGCCACTACGCTGCAACGAAGTTTTTGATTTATCGGGGTCTGGCGAGTGTCGTGTTGCTGGCAGGGCTCATTGGACTTGCCTATGTCTATGCGTCTACCGCGCAAGCAGCAAGCAACAGTGTTTTTATTCCAAATGCACCTAACTTCTTGACATTCTCCATCTCGCAACTCCTGACAGAAGCGCAGTTGATTCACATTCCTGCGGCCTCACAGGACGTGCTGTTTCTCGTATTCCTTCTCGCTGTACTCATGGAGGAAGCGTTTGTACCCTTTCACACGTGGCTGCCTGATACGCATGAACAAAGCGATACGGGCACCAACATGATGATTGGCGGCGCGCTCATGAAAATCGGCTTGTATGTGATGTTGCGTTTTGCCGTGTCCATGCTGCCGCTTGGTCTCGCGCATTATGCAACATGGCTCGCTGTGCTTGGGCTGGTCAGTATCCTTTACGGGGCCATCGTCGCTATCGCATCCAAAGATTGGCGCCGGCTCATCGCCTTCTCGAGTATCAGCCATATGGGTCTCGTTTTACTCGCCATTGGCTCCATGCAAGAGATCGGCATTCAAGGAGCCGTCTTTATGCTTGTGTCGTCAGGACTTTTGACTGCACTTCTGTTTTTCACCGTTGGTGCGCAAGCCGACCGAACGGGAACATATAAGATTGAAAATCTCGGCGGACTCTCCAAGTCCTTGCCTGTGATCTCAGGTGTCATGCTAGTCGCAGCGCTTGGCTCGGTTGGACTACCCGGTCTCAGTGGATTTATCAGTGAGTTTTCACTGTTTGTCGGTGGATTTGCAGCCTTTCCGACACTCTCCGCGCTGGCATCACTCAGCATGATCCTGGCAGCCTTTTACCTGCTCTGGGCGATGCAGCGTACGACGTTTGGTCCGGCGAATCAAGCCCTGCCAGATATGGTAGATGCGGATGTGATCGAGTATGTACCCATGGTCATCTTAGTCGCCCTTGTCGTGCTGCTCGGAGTGTTTCCAGGAGTACTTGGCGACGTGGTGCACGGGACTGCGCAGGCGATCGCGGCAAGGATAGGGGGTTAGAAGGGCGTGGGAACTACGATGCATTTGTTATCCTTTAGCGATATCTGGCGCAGTATGGGCCCGGAAGTGATCGTCATCGGCGGCGCCTTCCTCATCATGCTGATCGAGTTGCTGTTGCCACAAAATAAACGCCATATCGTGCCATGGCTTGCCGTGATCGATGTCATCATCGCGACATTTCTGATCATTTCACGGTTTGGCGGAGGTATTCTCGTCTATTCAAGCGCTGATTATGTCGTCGATGGCTTTAGTAGTCTCTTTAAAATCTTGATTTTGCTCAGTACATTTTTTGTAATCTTGCTCGCGATCGTCGAACAGCGCAAACATAAGTTGCCCTATGAATACTCATATTTGCTTCTTTTTGCATCAGGTGGCGCCATGATTATTACGTCTGGCATCGATCTTGTCCTGTTGTACGTAGGGCTTGAGTTGTTATCCATTGCCACGTATATCCTCGTTGCGCTCAATCGCAAAGATGGGCGTTCTGCAGAAGGTGGGCTAAAGTATCTCATCGTGGGGTCGATTGCTTCGGCAACCATCCTGTATGGACTGAGTTTTCTATACGGTGTCGCGGGATCGACGAACCTTGGGCAAATTGCAGTCGCTCTCCAGAATGCCTGGACGAGTGATAGTGCGATTCTATTTGTCTCTTTCGGTCTCATTCTCGCGGGTATTGCAGTCAAGATCTCGGTGGTGCCTTTTCACCTCTGGACGCCAGATGTATTCGAGGGTGCGCCAACACCTGTCACCGCATATCTGGCTGTCATCTCCAAAGCGGCCGTTCTCGCATTTATGTTGCGTATATTGATCTTTGCCTTTGGTCAAAAGTATCAAGATTGGTGGCTTTTGATTGCGTGGCTGTCTGTGATTACGATGGTGGTCGGGAACTTCGGCGCACTGGCCCAAGGCAACGTGAAGCGGCTGCTCGCTTATTCGAGCATTGGTCAGGTAGGGTATCTCATTATGCCATTTGCGGCCATTGGACAATCGCAAAATGTATCCAATATGTGGCAAGCTCTATCTTCGATGATGTTCTATCTATTCGCCTATGCCTTGATGACCATTGGCGCCTTTGCCGTCTTGTCAAAAGTTGCACAAACACGAGGTTCCGAGCAGGTGGATGCATTTGCAGGACTCTATAAACGCAACCCGTGGCTCGCGGTGATGATGACCATCTTTCTCTTATCGCTTGCTGGACTTCCGCTCACAGGCGGTTTCTTTGGAAAGTTTATGATCTTCCTTGTGGCGTTTAATGCAGGACAGTACTGGCTTGGCGTGGTGCTCTTTGCCACCTCAGCCGTCGCATTTTATTATTATTTTGGCATCTTAAAGGCCATGTTCGTGCTTGAACCAGTCGGCGATGAAGAACCGATTCGAGCAGGCGGGCTGCTACAGGTAATCGTGGGCCTTTGCGCACTTGGGACACTGTATCTCGGATTGATTCCAGGGCCGTTTTTAACTGTACTAAATAACGTCCACTGGTTTGGCTGATCCCACAAACATGCTACAATATAAGCCATGATGACATGGCGTAGGAAAAGACGTGAAGACCCGCCTTGTGCGGGTCTTTTTTTGCCAAACTGGTGAGGAGGCAGATGCGATGCAGGCGCGAATTCGAGATGCAGCAGACAAGGAACTCATCACTTGGGTAGGAACGCTTGCAGATGAATTGGCGAAAAAAGCGGAGCAGTATGACCGAGACGGGTTGTTTGTCGGCGAGCAGATTGCCTATTTGCAGCGTGCCGGATACGGCGGTCTTACGGCACCGAAAAAGTACGGCGGCAGAGGATGCGATTTATATCAACTTCTCCTTGCCCAAGAGCGCATGGCGCATGGCGATCCCTCTGCGGCGCTCGTCATGGGATGGCACCTCGGGATTACGTATAGCCTTTCGCTTACAGACGCATGGCCAGAGGAGTTGTATGCCAAATTTTGCCGCGACGCTGTAAAAGGTGCGGCGCTTGTGAACGCCTGTGGAACAGAACCAGATAGCGGGAGTCCCAGCCGCGGTGGTCGTCCGGCAACGACTGCCACACGCGTCGACGGGGGGTTTCACATCACTGGGGCCAAGACTTGGGCGACAGGAAGTCCTGCCATCACGCACATTCTTGTGACAGCCTTTGTCACAGAGGAGGATCGGGTCGGGGAATTTCTCGTGCACCAGGGTGCTGCAGGACTTCGCATGGAGCCCTCGTGGAATAGTATGGCGATGCGTGGAAGTGGCAGTCATACCCTTGTGTTAGAGGATGTATTCGTACCAGATGAAGCGCTGCTTGATCTAGTGATGCCAGGGCAAAGGACAAAGCGCAGCGGAGACGCTTCCGGGTGGTTGCTGCACATTCCAGCGACGTATCTTGGAGTAGCCAATGCGGCATGCGATTATACGATCGACTTTGTCAAACAGTACACGCCAAGCAGTCTCGGGCAACCGATTGCCACTGTGCCACACGTGCGCGAGAAAATCGGTAGACTAGAAGCACAGCGTCATGTTGCAGAGATGGTGCTGCTATCGACAGCACGCCGCTACGATGAGGCGACGACATCAGAAGAAAGGCGCGCGATGCGAGAAGATCTGTCTCTCGCAAAATACGCTGTGACAAATGCCGCAGTGGAGATGGTGGACCTTGCGATGCGCACAGTGGGCGGACAAAGTATCTTGCGTTCGCACCCCCTTGAACGCTTCTATCGCGATGTTCGCGCTGGGTTGCACAATCCGCCGATGGACGATGTGACACTGCGGATCTTGTCCGATCGAGCGCTCGGGAAATAATTTGCGACAAAAACAAATCTCGTACGTCGAATACTATAGAATGAAGTGAGGTTAAGCCAGTGGGGATTTTCTCAAACCTATCATTTCGCGTTCAAGGTACAGTGACCATTGGCGGGCTTTTACTTGGAACTCTACTTGCATGGTATGCGCTTGGAGCCGTGCGGTGGGATGTGTTTTTGAAAAAAGCAGATTCCCCCGCCGCAAGTCTACTACGCCTCCTGCTCGCCATTTTGATTGGCACAGGAATCGCTGGCTTCGTTGTTCAATATGTAACAGGTGCGTCCATGATGCGCAGTTAATGTGAGCAGCTAATTCTCATAGTCTAGTATAAAACTCGCATCTCCCTGTCAATACTGCATAGCATCACATACGATGCATGGGGGATGCGAGAGATGAAAAAACTAGTGCTATTGGGACTTGCGACAGTAGCTGTGATGTCCTTTTCAGTAGGTCAGACGTTTGCTCACGCGATGCATAAGCCTGCGGTCAATGACACGCCGCAGTTCGTCGAGCGCGCGTTTGCAGCGACACATGCGCACATGACAGGTTTTGAAGTACATGATTGGACAACGTTACATAACAAGTTCTATCCTGTCTCGACACTTGTCACAGAAGCAAAAAAAGTTGCATTGCAACTTGGCATGACGCACATGCACTTATACACACATCAGGATGCGATTGACCATGTTGCACAGTGGTCTGGTACCGTAAACTTTGGCTCACATGCCAAAAACGTGACGACGACAGTGGAAATGGCAAGTCTGACGTTTCCACACGCGCCTGCGCAAACGGTCATGATCTTACGGTATTTAGGTTCCACAAGCGAGGAGCAGGCGTTTGCAACAGCCTATGTGCGACTGGACCATACGGCAACAGTTGCGGGCGGAGTGCCCAAAGTGAATGGTACACTTTTTGGCAATGTGCCGGGATTGCAAGATATACATGCGCGTGCTATGCAAATTGCTGCGGCGTATCGGGCAGTTGCTGCGACACCATCGCAAACGATGACGTATCGATATACCACGAGCATTGCGGGATTTGGAGCAGCCTCTGTCCCAAACCTGGTAGCCGGTCAACAATTGGTCGATTTGCAAGTAGCGATGCATGAAAATAGTTTTACACATAACACGAGGGTACTTGTGGGAAGCCCGATTATCACGTTAGAATACTAATATTACGTGTGGACAAAAGCAGAGGAAAAGAATGTTCGCACGCGATCGCCTATGGGGGTTACGAAGAGTGGCTACAATCAAGATAACCGGGGGCAAACGCCTCATGGGGACGGTTCGGGTAGATGGTGCAAAAAATGCAGTGCTCCCGATTATGGCAGCATCTTTACTTGCTGCAACGGGAGAGACCCTTATCGAGGATGTACCGTATTTGACCGATATTCAAAACTTGGCGGACGTTGTCAAAAGTCTTGGAGCAAAAGCGGAGCTTTCGCCAGATGGGAGATTGCGCCTCGGAGCGGAGCGCATTGTCACGACGACCGCGCCGTATGAACTCGTGCGCAAGATGCGAGCTTCGTTTTGGGTTGCAGGTCCGTTACTTGCCCGAGTTGGGCATTTTCGCGTTCCGCTTCCCGGCGGATGCAATATTGGAGAGCGGCCAGTTGATCAACATATAAAAGGATTCGAAGCATTAGGTGCGCGCGTTACAATAGAACACGGATATGTGGAAGGGTTTGTAGACGGGCGTCTGCGTGGAAGCCGCGTCTATTTTGATGTGGTGAGCGTCGGAGCTACGATCAACACGATGATGGCGGCCACTCTTGCAGAAGGGCAAACGATCATTGAGAACGCGGCAAAGGAACCGGAGATTGTGGATGTCGCAAACTACTTGAACGCGATGGGCGCAAAAGTTCGTGGCGCAGGCACAGATGTGATTCGCATCTACGGTGTCAAGCAGTTGCATGGTGCGATGCATACAGTGATCCCTGACCGGATCGAAGCAGGAACATATATGCTCGCTGCGGCGATTACGCGCGGAGATGTGTTCATTGAAGGGGCCATTTACAATCACCTGAGCCCACTGTGCGCGAAGTTGCGTGAAGCTGGCGTGACGATTGAAGATGACATTCGCGGAATTCGCGTGCGCGTAGATGGGCCGTTGCATCCGATCGATGTAAAGACACTACCGCATCCCGGATTTCCCACCGATCTTCAGGCGCAGATTCTCACCTTCTTAGCGACCGTGGACGGGGTGAGCATTATTACGGAGACGCTATTTGAGAATCGCTTTTTACATGTTGCAGAATTGCGGCGCATGGGTGTCGAGGTGAAGGTGGAAGGGCGCAGCGCGATCATTGAAGGTGGCGTACCGCTAACTGGTGCAAAAGTGAACGCGACCGATCTTCGTGCAGGGGCTGCGCTTGTCTTGGCCGGGCTTATGGCGGAAGGGGAGACGATCGTCACCGGTCTGGATCACATTGACCGCGGGTATAGTGACCTCGTTGGGAAGTTGCGAATTCTTGGTGCAGATCTGGTTCGTACAGATGCACGACCGCCGCTCCATCTTGTGAAAGCGAATTAATGTGCGGTATTGGCTGAAGTGATGAGTGAGTCTCGCAAGAGCACGCTGTAGATCGCAGATCAAGCGATTTACAGCGTATTTTTATGGGGATAGATTGAGAAATGAAGGGCAACACTATGGCCAATAATAGAAAAAGGAGTGGAAACGCCATGGTGTGGTTTTCTGGAATGGTCACAAGTTATTGGGAAGCGGTCAAAAGAAGCGTGATTATGTCGGAACATCCAGAGTTTTATGAACTTGTCTACCCGAGTGCAGATCAGACGCAATCGACTCTTGCAGATGGTTCAGAAGATGAAGGCATGCAAGTTTCCCCTTCACAACCCAGTAAATAGTATATTTTTTATCTATTCTTGCAAAAACTTGTTTAATGCTACCTCATTTTGGCGAGACTGCGAAATGAGGTGATGAGCTATGGATAAAGATGAACACAAGCAACCAAACGGCATTGAAAAAGACGAATCGATGCCAGAACAGGGTGCCGAGGGGCAAGGAAAATGGAAAGCGTTTTTCGCAAAACGCTGGGCATTTCCCGCATTGTATTTGATGGCAGCGGCATTTATAATTGCCCTTATGTATGGACAGGCACATCGCATTACGAACGTAGAGGGCAATAACTCTGCCACGCCAGCTGCGAACAGTAGTCAGACAGGCCAACCTAAAGCGGTTACCACAGCGACTACGACGAGCTTTGTCTGGCCGATTGCTCCAGATACGACGGGGGCAAAGGTCGTTCGCGGATTCTTTGATGCAAACGCCAAAGGCGCGTCGCTACAGGCACTCGCAGCAGATCTCGTCAGTTACAACAATAGTTATCAAGGATCTACTGGCGATGACATTGCGATGAGTGGACATAGCAAGACGTTTGGGGTTGTCGCAGCCGCCGCAGGCACAATCACAGATGTGCGCAACAGTCCTGTGATGGGATGGACGGTCGTCGTGAAGTCTGCGAATGGCTACATGGAAACCTATCAATCACTTGGCACCGTAGATGTGAAGGAAGGGCAGCAGGTCACGCAAGGTCAGGATCTCGGCGCGAGCGGATACAACCAACGTGAAGCGAATCTTGGCAACCATCTCTTCTTTGAAATAGAGAAAAACGGTGTGGCGATTGACCCTGGGACTGTTCTTCCAAAATCAATATAATAGAAGTAACTTTCCACGCATTGTCTAGCAAACAGAAAACATGAGAGCCCGAAGCTGCTTCGTAGAATGAAGCGGCTTTTTTCTATGTTATCAAAAAGTGATGATAGAAGGAGTAAGGACGAGCAACACAGTGATAAGTGCACCCCAATCCGTCAAATCGACGGAATATGGCATATGCTGTACACCCCCTCATATACTGTACCAGACTTGCGAAACATGGGGGAGGCGAGGGTGTGCACGACTACATCAAGGAGCGAACGCTCAAAATCGGCGAGTATATCGTCGAGACTCGCAACACCGTCCGTACGATTGCTCGCGAATTTGGCGTCTCCAAAAGCACCGTGCATAAAGACCTGACAGAGCGACTACCGGAAATTAACCCCGACCTCGCAAACCGCGTTAAGGAAATACTGGAATACCACAAGTCCATTCGACATTTGCGCGGCGGTGAGGCAACAAAAGAAAAGTATAAAAAGGATGAACCACAGCGAAAAATCACGAAAAATCTTACCGTCGGGAGAGGATTTGGCGTTCGCATGTAGAACTCAATTAGAAGCGTAATAGAAGAGGGAGAAAATCGCGAGTCGAGCCCTATTCCATGCCTAGGTGAATCCCTTCCCTAGTTTTCACGTCAGAGAGGATTTTATGATGTTTAAGAAAGATATTGGTGTTGATTTGGGGACTGCGAATGTCCTTGTCCATGTACGTGGACGAGGAATCGTATTGAATGAACCATCTGTTGTGGCGATTGAAAATCAGACGAAACGCGTGGTCGCCGTGGGCGAAGAAGCTCGGCGCATGCTTGGTCGTACGCCTGGCAACATCCTGGCGATCAGACCGCTGCGTGACGGTGTTATTGCAGATTTTGAAATTACAGAGATAATGCTCAAACACTTTATTACAAGGACGATCGGCAAAGGCTTGTTGTCACAGCCGCGTGTAGCAGTCTGTGTTCCAGCTGGCATCACGTCTGTGGAACAAAAGGCGGTGCGTCAGGCGACAGAAGCGGCAGGTGCAAAGCAGGTGTATCTGATCGAAGAGCCGAAGGCGGCGGCGATTGGAGCTGGGCTTGACATTACGCAACCGAGCGGGAGCATGGTGGTCGATATTGGCGGGGGTACGACGGATGTCGCGGTGCTGTCATTAGGTGACGTCGTCACCGCCTCCTCTATTCGCATGGCGGGGGACAAGTTCGACGAGGCGATTATTCGATATATAAAACGCAACCACAATTTATTAATTGGGGAACGTACGGCTGAAGATATTAAGATCCGCGTCGTATCTGTACAACGCGGATTGCGGCAAGAAGAGATGGATGTACGTGGACGCGACATGATGACGGGCCTGCCCAAAACTGCCACCATTCGCACAGACGATATGGTGCAAGCGCTTGAGGAGTCAGCGACAGCGATTGTCTCCGCGGCGAAGGCGGTGCTTGAGAAGACGCCGCCAGAGCTTGCGGCAGACATTTTTGATAAGGGCGTGATTCTTACAGGCGGGGGGGCGCTTTTGCACGGGATGGACAAGCTGCTTTTAGAAGAATTGCAGGTCCCTGTGTATATTGCGGATGATCCGATGAGCTGTGTTGCGCGCGGTACAGGGTCGTTTCTTGAAAATATCGATAAGTGGGGCAAACCCCCTGCAAGGACGTAGCGTTATCGCGCCTAAGCACGGGACACACGGCATGAAATGTTATGAGACGATAGGATGAGATGAGATGGACGGACTCTCGACAGTCGGTTCTGGCTTGCTTGCAGATCAACGGTTGCAGCAGGTGGTGATGAATAATTTAACCAATTCCACGACGCCTGGATTTAAACAGTCGTCAGGGGAATTGATGGCGTTTCCGCAACAGTTGCTTGAACGCTATACATTAGGATCCAATGGCCAAGGGGCGGTACCGCTTGGCGTGGTCAATCGCGGAGCGCTGTTTCAAGAAGCAGTGCCAAACTTTCAACAAGGATCGATCCAAGCGACGGGACAACCGCTTGATCTTGCGATTCAAGATCCGCTCTTGGGCGGAACCTCTGTCTATGCACAAGGTGCGGGAGGTACGGTGCAAGTGGCAAATACGCTGTCGTTTGTCGTCGGGAAAGGCGGCGTCATCGAAACGGCAAACGGCAGTCCGATCGTCCCTGTCGGGGCAAATGGCGCACCACTGGCGGGCGCGCGCGTTGTTGCCAACCCGCAGTATAAAGGATTGCAACAGTATAAAGGATTGCAACTGTTTGGTGAAAGCGGGAGCCCTGTGGTCGATGCAAAGGGTCAGCCGTCGTATCACATTGAGCTTGCAAACGGCAAAGTGATCGGGCCTGCCACAGATGGCGCACCGGGTCCTTATGTACAGATGGCGAGCGCCGTGACAGGTGGTATGCATTCCTTTTTCGCTGTCGCGAACGTGGCTGCAGACGGCAAAGTGGGGATCGCGCTCACGCGCGATGGGCAGTTGCATATGGGGAATAATCGACTTCTATACGATGCAGCAGGACAGCGCGTGCTTGCAGTCGGAGCAACTGGTCAACCGATAGGCAACTCCGCCATCGAGATCAATCCGAACTATCACGGAACGAACGTCTTTGGCGCCGATGGCGCACCACTTACGAATGCGGCTGGCCAGCCTTCGTACAAAATTGTGAGCACGACAGGCGCACCGCTTGCGAATGCGCAGTTTCGCCCTGTCGCAGTGAATGTTGCCACACTGCAGGCGCTTGGCCAAACGGGATATCTCCCCACCGCAACGACTAAATACGCGCAAAGTACAGCCACGGTGAAGGCAGGCGCGCTCGAACAGGCGAATGTCAACACGACGCAAAATACTGTGAACATGCTGCAGATTTATCGCAACTACGAAGCCAATCAAGTGCTTTCGCAAAATATTGATTCCACGATCAAGTTGGCGGTTTCATCGGTCGGCTCCGTTCCTGGTCTATAAAGGAGGATGGCCTGCATGTCCTTGCTATCGATTGCGGGATCTGGTTTGCAGAGTCAGACGCAACAACTCAATGCCATCTCGAATAACTTGGCAAATGTAAATACGGTTGGTTATGCGAGTGTCGGTGCAAGCTTTCAAGATAATTTGACGCAAGTCTACGGACAGTCACCTCTTACGCAAGGGTTGCCCAACCGCCTGACCCCAGCAGGCTTGTGGCTTGGGACGGGGGCGCATGCCGTGTTGAACCGTGCGACCTTTGCTCCAGGGAGTTATCAGCAGACGAAAAATCCCCTGAACATGGCAATTGTCGGCGATGGGTTTTTTACAGTCGGGCTTGGTCAAGGTCAGGTCGGCTACACGCGCGCTGGAAACTTTATCGCAAGCCAGGATGCACAGACAGGGAAGTCATACCTCGCTTTGCCCGATGGGACGCGCGTACTTTCGCAGTCTGGGCAGCCGATTGATCTTACGGGGGTAAATGTAAGTACGCTCACCGTTGCGCCAAATGGCGTTCTTACAGGTACGACGACGGCGGGTACGCCTGTACAAGTCGGAAAGCTTGGGCTCGCATATGTTGCCCATCCGGGAAGTGCTCTCTACAGTGTGGGACATAGCGTCTACGGGCTCAATCCGGGCTACGGGGTGACGACGAACGGAACGGCGGGTACGCCGGCTACGCTTTTTGGTCAAGTGCGCGGCGGCATGCTAGAAGGGTCGAATGTGAACATGAATCAGCAGATGTCCCAACTCGTGCAAACGCAGCAGGCTTACGAACTGTCGTCTACTGCGATTAGCATTGCGGATAAAATGATGGGACTTGAGAATCAACTCCGGTAACCGTCAGTATGTTTTACCACAGAGATCCTGTGCCATCGCTCGATTTGCGGTGATGGCACAGGATTTTTTTTGCGCGGTGCGTGATCTATGGGCGCAGTGCCCGATTTAGTTTTTTCAGCGCCCGTTTGCGCCACGTTTTCACGGTGTCCGCAGACACGCCGTACGTAGCAGCCACTTCTGTACTCGACAAGCCTTGTAACACCAGTTCCTCCATCGCGATGCGCTCGCGCGGGGAGAGGAGGTCAAAGAGATCTGCCCATTCGACGTGTTCGTATGCAGCGAGCGCCATTTCATCGGGAATGCGCTGGAAGAAGTCTCCGTTCTCTGGCTCCTCGCTGTTCACGGACATCTTTTGCACGCGACTGGCGGTGCGTTTTGCACTTCGCACAAATGACCACATCCCAGTGCGCACGCGCAGTTTGAGAAAATAGGCGAAGTAGACGCCCTGTGTCGGATCAAACTCCCGAATGGCGCGTAACAAATGCTCAAATCCAACTTGAATCACATCGTCCAGCGCCAGTGCATCTGTCTGATAGTAGTGCGCCATGTGTAAGATCAGCGGGGTGAAGCGCGTACAGAGCTCCTGTGTGGCCAAGCGATCTCCGCAGGTTGCTTGTTGCCAGAGTTGCATGACAAGTGGGTCGGTAGACTTCATTTTTCCTGAATTGTTCATGTGTGATCCTTTCGGACCGGTCCATTTTGGATTGCGCGCAAAAAAAGCGTAGTTTAGAACTCAACTTTCGCAGAGCGGAATGCCGCCTAACTCCTTACGCAATAACGCTTTGAATCGACTAGAATACCTGCATTGACAACAGGAAAAAGCACCACTCCGTTTGGTATAGTGAATGTACGACCAAAC
>JAKACV010000025.1 GCA_021821085.1 Bacillota bacterium
TGCGCCGCAGAGTTCTCGACCCTTTTTGAACAATCTCTTATAGGTGAATAAATTAAATCTGGAACTGCATAGACTCCTTGTTGAGTTGTTGTGCATGCTCCGAGAGAGAAATACTAGCAGCTGCGATCTCCTCTGTCGCAGCTGTCTGTTGTTCGGCGGTGGATGTAACATTTGTAATATCGCTGGCAACTTGCTCAGATAGCTCAGCAACCAGTTTTGCTGCATCGCGTAGCGCATCTGAATGGAATGTCATTTCCTTTGCCGAGGCAGAAACTTCCTCAATACGGGTAGAAACGTCTTGAACGGATGTCTCGATCTCACCAAAAATCCCACTTACCTGTTCTATCACACGACTTCCCTCATGTACCTGTTCCTTGTCTTCTCTCGCTGCAATAACGGATGTTTTTGTCTCTTTTTGAATATCCTGGATTAGCCGGCCGATGTCAGCAGAAGCATCACGGGACTTCTCGGCAAGTTTACGCACTTCATCTGCAACGACTGCAAAACCGCGTCCATGCTCCCCAGCCCGCGCCGCTTCGATTGCAGCGTTTAATGCCAGGAGATTCGTCTGTTCTGCAATGTCATTAATAAGCTCGATAATCTCTCCAATTTGTCGAGAGCGACTGTCGAGGCGTTCGATGCGTTCTTGATTTAGATCGACATGTTCTGCAATGCGTTGCATTTGCTGAAGTGCACTTGCAACGGCCTCATTGCCGTTATTCTTATGTAGAACTAATTGCTTTGTTAGTTCAACTGTTGCTCCGGAATGAGTGGATACTAAGTTGATCGCTTGTAATGTTTCTTCAAGAATGCCTTCAATGGTTTCGATTTGTAGCCGTTGCTGTTCAGCCGCTTCAGATACTTGATAAGCGTATTCGGCTAGATTGGTTGAAGAGGAGGCAACTTCTTCAGTCGTTGCATTTAATTCCTGCGATGTGGCTGCGAGTTCACCGGCTGCCCCTTGGATTTGATGTACGAGTGCGGCAACCGCTGTTTGCATATGGGCAAAAGCATTGGTTAGTTGTCCTATTTCATCCTTGGACCGTCGTCCATCTATTGTCTGTTTGAAGTTACCCATCGCCATGCCTTTTGCCAAGACCACAATCACCTGAAGTTTTTTAATGACTCCTGATGTGAGATAGAGTTGGATGAAGATCGCAAGAATAATAGCGATGATGGTTCCGATGAGATTGACTGTGTGTGCATATACAATGTCATTCTGAAAAGCCATCTCTTCCATGTTGTGTCTTGATTGGATTGATTTAGTAAATTTATTGAGTGATTCAATGGTTGGCGTTAACGGAACTTTGACGAAGTTTTCTTGCGCTTGTAGTCGAATTTGACCGGTATCCACAGCCGTCATGGTTTGATAGTTATTCATTAAATATTGGGACCAATTTTGATTAAAGGTCTCTAAGTCTGATTTGAATTGAGGACGAAAGGATGAAGAGTTGGAATTGACTTCGTTCATCAATTGTTGTGTGAGGGATTTCACAGAGTTGAGGTCTGCCTGATATGCATTCATATAATGTTGCTGTAAATTGGAGGCAGACATAAGATAACGGGCACCCTGTGAATCGGTTGTACGCACCATCGTGTCGAGTGATTGAACGGTGGTGAGTAACTGATCATTGCTATCTAGAATGTGAAGTGCTTGATTTTCTGAAGCACTATAGAGGCTTGACGATATGATAATGGTAATCACATAAATAGCACTACCAAGCATCGTGCCTGTTACAAATTTAGAACGTATACTGCCCAAAGCCATGAACACCCCATTCAATATGATCTATTTACATGAAATCTATGGATAGTATATATTCGCGGTCCGTATGTGTATATCCTGCAATGGGATGAAAAATATACCGGAAATAAATGAAAGAGCCAAGATGTCGATCAGAAATTGTCATCTCGGCTTCTGTGAGGAAATGAGTGCTTACCCAGCTGGCCCTGAATCGACTGTTACAATCGTCCCGATGGGTACACGTTCAAATACTTGTTTTGCTACGGAAGGAGGAAGTTCGACACAGCCTACGCTTTGTGGAAATCCATAATGTTGTCGAACGAATCCATGGACCGCATCTCCTCCATCAAAGTAATTGATCCATGGAATACCTGGATCAACGTAGTACGTACCGTTTGGGTTTTGACCCCGCATGGTTTGAGATGTGTATTTCAAATAAATTGGAAATGAACCGATGGGGGTTCGTGCACCTGCAATTCCAGTGTTGCATAGACTCGATAAAACGAGTTGATTGCCCTGATACAGATATAAACGTTCCGGAATGGTTTCTTTAACGATGATATGATATGGGCCAGAAGTCTTCGAACGTTGACCAGTAGCGACAGAATGTGCTATCAATTGCTGTAACGCAGGCGTGGCGATGCCACTGGTTGCGAGATGATGGTCAAATTGAAAAGTCATGACCGCCCCTTCTGTGTATACGCCAAAATAACTAGTGATTTTTGGATAGGAATAGTCATGAAGCAACTGCAGATTTTTCTGTAGATGTAGGACTGCTTGAGACTGACTATTTAATGATAAGGTTACAGGTTTTGGTTGATAGGTTGGTTTTGGGGTTGTTTTAGTTGTCGATTGCTCTGTTGATTTTGTCTTTGTAGGAGTGGGGGCAGTTGGAGGATTCGATCCAGTACGAGAGGATGCTGCGACAGAGTTCGCTTGACAGCCGGAGAGTGAAAGTCCACATAGAATGATGGCGAATGACCATTTGCGCAGGTCCATTGAGAGTATCCCCCTTAGAAAGCTTTCGCACATGCTGAACTACATCATTAGACGTTGTAATCGTTTATGAAGTAGCAGCCCCGTCTCTATGAATAATGAAGAGTACGGGAAAGTATGCAGGGGAATTTTGAGCTCTTATTGGCTGTAGGCTATGATGTCGAAATGAAGTGCAGTGGAGCTACATCGATTTGATGCGCCTGTTTCAACGTAATGAATCCGGCACTCACCATGCTCTTCAGCACTTCCCATTGTCGTGTTTTTGCAAGTGACAAATGGTGAATGGGATCGTATAGACTCGGGGCTTGTGGTAGTCCCGCTAAAATCGCACACTGTGCTTGCGTCAAATTAGATATGGAACGATTAAAATAAACCTTTGCCGCTTGACCAACTCCATACGCTCCGTGACCAAGATATACTTCATTCAAATAGAGTGCCAAGACTTGGTTTTTACTTAAATCACGACTGATCATGATCGCAAGGGCGATTTGTTTCAATTTTCTAGGAATTGTTTTACGATCTGTAAGAAACATATCTTTCACAAGTTGTTCAGTGATCGTACTTCCCCCTTGAACGAGACGGCCTTGAACGAGGTCCACGAACATTGCACGAAGTATGCCTTCGATATCAATGCCATGGTTGTGATAGAAGCCGCGATCTTCTGTCGCAATGAGCGCTTGTTGTAAAAACAGGGGGATTTTAGATAGTTGCACATATCCTCCATGTGCATTTGCACGCGTTTGCACACGTTGTACGAGAACTGATGGCATATCAGGATTCCACACAGATTTTATGTAAAGTCCGCTAGCCACAGTAATAAGTGCGAGAAGTGCGATCAAAGTCACCATGATTCTTCTCATGCAAGCTTCCTCCTGGTATCGCTAGCCTATCCCTGTGAAGGTGGGGAGTCTTCATTCATTTGACGCCCTTTTTGATGCTTTCGCATTTCTGCTAGTACAAGTCGATCAAGCTGTGCCGACAGTTGAATCATGACTGGATCGTGCAAATTGCCATGTTGCGCAAATTGTTGCGCCATCTTTTTGCGTACGTCCCACATTTCATATGTTTGTTGATTCGTTTTGTGCGGTTTCTTACCTTTTTCATCACAAGGGTCGATGTCTTTCGTGTCATAAGTCAATGTCTCGCCACCCAGGAACATAAGTTGAAGCCTTTCGCTTAGCGTGTCTGCAAAGAGAATGAACTAATCATGTCATCCCAATACAGACACGCAAAGTAGATGAGGATCCAGTCTAGGCAAAATACGTTTCAAACGCAGTGATTAACTGCTGCGTGACATCCTCTACAGAATGGCCTTCAATCTGATGGCGCTGAAGTAGGTACAGAAATTCTCCATCCTTCATGAAACCAATCGATGGAGAGGAAGGGGCGTGATTTTTAAAGTAGGTGCGTACCTTTTTAGTTGCATCTATATCTTGACCTGCAAAGACCGTGACCAAATGATCAGGTCGAGGTCCCTTATCTAAAGCAATTGCTACTGCAGGACGCGCGATACCTGCGGCACAACCGCAGATTGAGTTCACTACGATGAGAGTTGTTCCGTTTGTCTGTTCGATTGCTGCAACAACATCATCAGGTGTGCGTAATTCCTGAAAGCCAATCTGAGTGAGTTCTTCGCGCATCGGTTGAATAATTTCTAGGAAAATCGGAGAATCATATGCCAACTGGAATACCTCCCAATATGTTATTGGTGTGATTATAGCATATTGGAGCAGGTCAGTTTGGATTCAGACCTAGTGGCTACAGAGATTCATCTCTTACTTCTCTTGACGCATGGATGGTTCCATTTGTTCGCTTGCTGCGATTTCTCTGAATGAGTTGCAGCCATCCGAGATGGGAGGTGTCAGTGGGGGTCACTCAATTGCCTTTGTTTCAGCGATTTCGACAATATGAAAATTGGCGCAGCTAGATCATATCCAGTTGCGCGTTTAGCAGACCATTACTATATGAATGTAAACCAGTGTATGATGTTCGAACTGGTGCGCAAATAGCGATTGCACCATATTATAGCATGTATAAAGGAGAGTTGAAGGGGGGATCATGCGTGGATGAAACCTCCGTGCGATATTTTTTGCGGAAGTCATTTGAAATTAAGTGTACTATGATTCAGCCTGTAAAAGCAGGCGTATACCGTTTGACAACAGAGGATGGCCGCGTGTACGGTCTAAAGAAAATGAAGTTTAAAAGGGCGCGATTAGCCTGGATGGATCACGCTTTGGCAGCGATAAAAAGACGAGGTTTTGCAGCTTATGCTTGGGGACCATGGAGATATCCGTTATCTGCACAGTATCCGTACGTGCTGACGGAGTGGTGCGAAGGAAGCACCGCAGATGCGACTAATTCGGAAGATTTGCGTTTATGTGCGCGTACTTTAGCAGAGTTCCATCTGGCTGGCGCAACAAAGGATGTTCGCGGTCCTGGCGAATTGGTTACACTTGGAACTTGGCAGCAGCGATTTCAATTGGGTCATACATGGCTTGAACAGGCTTGGCGCGAAAAGTGGTCAGTGATGCGAGGGCAATTCATTTTGGCAAAGGAGTATCCGCAACTGCGAGAGAGGGCGGAAACGGCTCTTGCGATTTTACGCAAACAACACGATGTTGGGTATAAACGCGTGATGGATGGCGTGCTATGTCATGGAGACAGCGGACCTGCAAACTTTATCGTTAAGCAAACAGAAGTGAAAATGATCGATTTTGAAACGCTGCGTATAGATGCCCCGAGCTATGATTTGTTTCGAATGATCCGCCTAGCTGGAAAACGAAACGGGTGGAGTGTAGATTCTTTACAGAGTATTTTACATGGGTACGCGGGAGTGCATGCGCTCACATCAGAGGATATTCAGTTACTGCGCGCATGGCTCACCTATCCTTATAAGGTGTGCAAACTGCTTGGCGAATATGCACATGTAAAAGGTCAACAGCGAACAATGATTGAGGAAAAAATTGCCCGTGCAATCAAGAAGGAAAGGGAACTGCCGAGCCTATTACAACATTTGATGATGATGCGGTAAAGACGGAAAGGTGGTATAAATATGAAAAATTGGATTGACCATCTAGGTAGGTCGCTACAAATTACAGATTCGCCAGAGCGTATGATTTCCTTATGCCCATCTTTAACTGAGACGTTATTTGCATTAGGACTTCAAGAACGAGTGGTTGGACGAACAAGATTTTGCATTCATCCTGCCCCGGATGTGTTGCAAAAGCAAAATGTTGGAGGCACAAAGCAGGTTGACTTTGCGGTGATTGATCGCCTGAATCCAGATCTGATTATTGCAGAGAAGGAGGAAAATACACAGGAGATGATTGCTGTCCTCGAACGAAAATTCCCAGTGTATGTCGTTGATGTGAAAACAGTTGAGGAGGCTAAGCGGGCAATTCATGATCTCGGGGCGATTACAGGTCGTTTGCAGCAAGCGGAGCGCATCGTCAAAGATGTACATGCGCTGTTTGCCCAAGTAAAATCTGCAGCGGCCCGTAAAATGGTGTATTTGATTTGGCAAAAGCCCTATATGGCAGTCGGTAAGGATACATATCTTCATTCCCTGCTTACGCATTTTGGGTGGATTAATGGGTGTGCAAATTTGCCTGGACGTTATCCGGAGGTGACGTTAGAGGAGTTGTGCACGATTCAGCCCGATGTCCTGTTTTTGTCTTCAGAACCTTATCCGTTTACAGATGAGTATCGAATCGCGTTACAAAAGAAACTGTGCAGGACCAATGTGGTGTTGATCGACGGAGAAATCTCATGGTATGGGGTACGGATGATACAAGCTGTCGAGGAAATGGAGCGGGTGCGAAGACTGGTTGAGGAGAATGAGGAGCGGTTGCTGCAAGTAGAACGGTTTGGGAAGCTTGATGAGCATACGCGAGAGAAACTAGAGATTGCTTTAACACACTGGTCACATATGAAAGAGAGTGATGTAGATGATGCAGACCGATTTCAAATAGCATTTTACCATTTTATAGATGACTTTACAGAATGGTGGCAGTCTCAATCGAATCTTCCACAAGAGGAGTACGATGCATGTCAATTGCCTGAAGTGCGTTGGATTTTCGAGCAACTGCCATCCGAACTTAGGATTCCTTTTGAGGGAGAATTGATCGAACTCGTTGAAGGACGGAAGCGAGAGGGGGATCATACAGAACAATCTTAGAAATAAGGAAGGTTGTCCCAGTGGTGGACGACTTTCCTTATTTAGCTATCTGACTCACTCAAGATCACAAACTGGATTTGATCATAAGGGGATGGGGCAGTTTCATACATTTTAGGGGAGGTCAAAGTAAAAAACAGGGGGGAAGTGACATGCGGGAATCTCGGTCAAATAGGGTTGCGGTCGCACTCAGTGGCGGCATTCTGCGTGGAGCTGCTCATATTGGAGTATTGCAAGCATTGCAGAAAATGGGAATTACTCCAGCTGCAATTGCAGGAACTTCGGCTGGAGGATTAGTGGCGGGACTCTATGGACGAGGCATGTCTACAGATCTATTGGAAGAGGTGACCCGTACATTTAATGGTCGCAAGCTACTCGATGTCTCTTTGCCCATGGTCGAGGTGTTGACTGCCGCAGCGTTGGTTCCTCTTTATTATCTGCATGTGGTAAAGCGTGTGTCGCATCGCATTCCCCCCGGATTTATTGTAGGGGCTAAATTTGAAAAATGGCTGCAAAAAGTAGTGGACATCACCCCGACGCGGCATGCCATTCCACACTTTGTCGTAGCGACCGATTTGTTGTCCGGGAATGCTATTGTATTTTACGATGAATTAGATCGTCCCAAAATATTACCGCGGGTCGAATTTGTGCCCATGTCTGATCCTGTGATCGCCATTCGTTCAAGCTGCTCCTTGCCAGGTGTACTCCTTCCGCGAAAGTATCATCGACGTTTGCTCGTCGATGGGGCTTTGCGTAATAACTTACCAATTGATATACTCCACCATCTTGGATTTGAAAAAGTAATTGCCGTAGATTTACACAAATCACAGATGGATGATGAATTTACCGTGTCTTATTTATCTATCTTAGATCGTATGATGGATATTATGTTTGATGAATTGATGGAATTGCGAGCAAGTACATATCATCCCTTTGTCATTCGGCCAAATTTAGACGGAATTGGACGGACTTCATGGGAATCTATTCCATCCGCAATTCGCATTGGGAGAGAAGCTACTGAAGCATTACGTGATGAATTATTAGCATATATCCAGAGTCCAACTGTCAAAAAATAAAGATTTAATATGAAAGCGTTTGTTGTTCTAAAAGTAGAGATTTCTCAGTCCCGCGAGTTGGACGTCGTTATTGAGAACATGGTAGACTAGAAATCAAGGCAATAGATCGCGAATAAGATGTGGATTTGATCGGAGGATTCTTGATATGGCGCACCAACTCGTCATCATTGGCGGCGGATATGCTGGAATGTATTTTTTGCGCACCACTTTAGAAATGATACCATCAGATGTAGAGATTACTTTAGTAGATCGATTGCCTAAAAGCCCCTTGAAGACAGAGTTCTACAGTATTGCGGCCGGCACCTCATCCCTAAAAGAGGTCACCTTGCCTTTTCCCATACATCCTCAATTGACTGTTGTGTATGATGAGGTGATTGGAATCGATCAAGGAAAAAAGCAATTGACGTTACGTGAGACTGATGCTTTACCATATGATACGCTCATCGTTGCACTTGGTTGTGTGGATCGTTTTCACCATATAAAAGGTGCTGAGGAGTATTCACTTAGTCTGCAAAGTCTAAAACGGGCTCAGATTACAGGGCATGAAATTTTGACGTTAGATGCCTATCGGTCTGTGGTATTGATTGGAGCGGGGTTAACTGGCGTGGAACTCGCGGCAGAGTTGCGAGAGACGCGTCATGATTTGAATATTACGCTCATTGATCGAAATGATCTCGTTCTAAATGGATTTTCCGATAAATTGCGGCAATATGTAGAAACCTGGTTAGTTTCACATGATATTCAGTCGCTTCATGGCATAAAAACGCGCGAGATTTTTCCAGATCATTTAGAGCATCAAGAAGGGGAAGTACCTTATGATAAGTTAGTTTGGACGGCAGGTATCCAAGCTAATCCATTTGTACAATGCATTGAGTATGCAGAGTTTGATTCGGTTGGTCGCGTGATCGTCGATGAAGAACAGTCTATTCCAGGTGATTCCTCCATTTACGTGATTGGCGATTGTGCTGCGTCGGACCATCCTCCAACAGCGCAATTGGCTGAATTTCACGGCGAGTATGTTGGACAAGTATTACTTGCTAAGTGGCGGAATCAGCAAGTGACGAAACGAACATTTTCTGCAAAGGGGACATTAGGATCGCTTGGTCGCGGATCTGGGTTTGGGACACTTAAAGGAGTGGATATGGCGGGAAAAATTCCGCGAATGCTAAAAAGTGGAGTTCTTTGGTCTTATAAAAAGCACGTGGAGAGAACATAGTGGAGAGAACATAGTGGAGAGAACATGCATGTAGCGTTTGTGGATGTTTAGTTGACTGTAAGTTTAGTGAGTTGGTATACTATTGATAACTCAATACTGCGATGGAGCTCGCGTAATTTCCCGAGTTGGGAATAATGGCCCCTACAGGATCACTCGAGGAGAGTGACTTTGTAGGGGTCTATTTGTTTATGTATGGGGGAGAGTCAATGAATATTCAAATAGAGAAGGCACTTCAATATTTGGTTATTGCTGTATTTTCTGTTCTGGGGGCATTGGCGCGGCAAGAAATTGAGATCTTGATACATCCGCTGGCTGGTAGTGGATTTCCACTTGCGACGTTACTTATAAATTTGACGGGGGCGTTTTTTCTTTCATGGTTTTATACATTGACCATCGCGCGTTCACGGTTCCCGCAATGGTTGCGAACAGGGATTGGCACAGGATTTGTGGGGTCTTATACTACGTTTTCTACATTTATGGTAGAGTCCGAAACGCTGTTGTCACACGGATCTATACTGGTCGCTCTTTTCTATCTTTTCATTAGTTTTGTAGGCGGATTTGCATTGGCTCTACTTGGAGTGCGATTAGCGCACCGTTATACAGCGCCAAAGACTGCAAGTGAAGAGGGGGAGTGTGCGAGATGACAGATTGGCTAGGAATCGCATTAGGTGGAGTGGCTGGAGCATGGATGCGCTTTTTTGTAACGAATCGCGTTAATTCTATTTGGAATAAACAATTTCCACTCGCCACATTTCTTATCAACATTACAGGAGCCTTTTTTCTCGGGTTTTTATACACAGCTGTACGTCCACATAATTTGCTTGATATTTGGCTGCGAAATTCCATCGGGGTTGGGTTCATCGGTGCCTACACTACCTTTTCGACAATGATGTACGAAACCATGACCCTATTTACACTTCGCCACCTCAAAATAATGGCATGGTATATTACGGCAAGCGTTTTACTCGGTTTACTTGGGGCTTATCTAGGAACTTCGATCTAGTACACAGATCGCTCGTATGAAAAGGCAAAGGAGCAGGAGCGATAGGAGTACACC
This sequence comes from Bacillota bacterium, assembly GCA_021821085.1. Taxonomy (GTDB): domain Bacteria; phylum Bacillota; class Bacilli; order Alicyclobacillales; family SLC66; genus Sulfoacidibacillus. The sequence goes on from JAKACV010000025.1 coordinate 10,264, forward strand.
TGCCCTTTGCTCATATGACTATGCTAATGTACCTAAGAATTCCATGATTTGAGGTTTGGTTTTTGCGAACTTACTGTGTAAATGAGCCACTTTTTCTCCGTTTTTGTAGATGAGTAAACTGGGTACCCCACGAACTTCATAGTGTTCGCTAAGATTGGGGAATTCTTCAGCGTTGATTTCGTACCAGTCTTTGTCTGGATGGCTTGCGATGATCTCGTCGATGAAACGATTTAAGTTTTTGCAGTCTGGGCACCATGTAGTAATGAACTTCATGACTGTATAGTGATCTTTTGCAATGGCGTCTTCAAATAGTTTTTCAGATGTGATGATTTGCATGATGATTCCTCCTTAGTTACTTACCTTTTATTATACCATGTAGAGAATAGGATCATCGTGTAAAATAAAAAGTATGCATCATGGTATTGAGGAATCCGCTCAATGCTGATAATATCATCATAGTATATATTTCATCTATGGGGAGGGGTGTTACGGATGTTAGTTCAAACCCAAGATGGTACAGCTACTGTTCTTCATCCTATGGAAGAGAAGCCGACACATCTAGGACTCATGGGTTTTGCGCATTTTTTGAATGACGGTTCCGCAAATTATTTGCCGGGCATATTACCGGCCATCTTGTTTGCATTACATGAACCTCCTGCAATGGCAGGAGTCCTGATGGCGGCTCTCCTTATTGGGCAGGCTCTACAGCCTTTTACGGGTATTTGGGCAGATCGCGTCGGTGGGCGTCTGATTTTCATTATCGGTCTTATTGGTAGCTCTTTAGGGGGGGCGCTGCTTGGTTTTAGCCATCATCTGTGGGTATTGATTTTGTTTTTGTTTATGATTGGAATTGGCAATGCAATGTTTCATCCGCAAGCGTTAGCGATTGTTCGCAGTTCGGTTAATCAAAAAAGGCAAGGGTTAGGTCTATCTGCATTTCTTGTCGGTGGAGAGTTTGGGCGCGGTGTGTTTCCTATGCTGACAAGTTGGATTGTTGTTTCTCTCGGGTTGATTAATTTATGGTTGTTATTTATTCCGACCTTGCTCATTGTTCCTTTTCTATTGCACTATTCGCCTCGTTTGCCCGCACAAAATAAGGAAGCGCGCAAAATTAATTGGAGTCATCATGCGAAACCCATGTCGTTTTTAGTCAGTTTTGCTAGCTTGCGCTCACTTATTATTTATGGTGTAGTCACATTCATTCCTGTGCTTTGGCATGCACGGGGAGGAAATCTTGTAGTCGGTGCCTCGATTATTACGACATTGCTTGTTGTGGGGATTGTTGGAAATTTACTCGGCGGGCATTTGGCAGATCGGTATGGCCGGCGTTCTCTTCTTATTATGTCAAGTGCATTTTCTGCCGTCTTTGTCGGACTACTTGCTGTCGTAAACGGTCCATTGTTGTGGATTATCGCAGGATTACTCGGGATTGCCCTTTTCTCTAGCGTTCCTGTCACGGTTTTAGTTGGTCAAGATATCTTTCCGGAAAACCGCTCTCTTGGATCGGGCATCGCACTCGGTCTTGCAAATGGGGTTGGAGCGATTTTGGTTCTCGTGATTGGGATGTTCATTGGGTCGATTGGTGTGTCTGGCATCCTACTTTTGATTGGATTTCTAGGGCTGATTGATACAGGGATTGCCATTGTAATGCCAAGATCAATGACAAAGCATGAAGGTACTTCATCTGCACATGCATAGGAACGTAAGTGGGCACTCTAGATAGAGTGCCCACTGGTAATACATGTAATCGATCATTGCTTTTTGGCTGTGCTTAAGCCATGAGTTTTATGCTTTCTTTGCGTAATTGTAGGCTATTTATAACGACAGTTACAGAACTTAACGCCATAGCAGCACCGCATATCATTGGATTAAGAAATCCAATCGCCGCAAGTGGAATTCCAATGACATTATAGAGCAGCGCCCAAAATAGGTTTTGGCGAATTTTACGCATCGTTAGTTCAGACAATTCTAATGCATGTAAAAATCGATGTGTATCGGAACTCATGATAACAATATCTGCTGCCTCAAGTGCCACGTCCGTTGCTGTACCAAGTGCGATTCCAACGTCTGCAGCGACGAGCGCGGGGGCATCGTTCACCCCATCGCCAATCATGGCGACTGTTTTTCCAGCAGTTTTTAGCTCTTGAATAATGATTGCTTTTTGAGCGGGGGACCTGCCCGCATGAATATCCTCGATGTGGAGTGGATTCGCGATTGCTTGCGCCGCACAGAGGTTATCTCCTGTGACAAGAATTACGTGAAACGCAGCATCGCGTAGTCGCTGTACTGTTTTGAATGCATCCGGTTTAATGGTGTCCGTTAGTGCAAGAACGCCCATGGGAAGCTCCTCACTTGTGACAAACACTGTCGTTTTCCCTTGTGATTCAAATGCCGCTATCTGTTTTTCCAACAGTGAATCTAGTTGTTTTGAGTGGGGCTTCGGTTTGCCTACAAAAATTTTCTTGCCGCGAAGTATTCCTTGTACGCCAACTCCTGGAATTACTTCTGTATGGTCTGCCGATTCGAACTGGTATCCTTGTGCTACTGCACATTGATAAATAGCGGTTGCAATTGGGTGTTCTTGCTCTGCCTCCATTGCGGCAGCCGTTTTGATTAATGCGGCAGGAGTAACGCCGTGTATTGGCATGATGTCACTTACAACCATCTCTCCCGCAGTGAGTGTACCAGTTTTGTCGAAGACAACTGTGTCGATTTGCATTAAACGTTCGAGGTACTCTCCACCTTTTACTAAAATTCCACGTTTTGCTCCGATTTCTGTTCCTACCATAATTGCCGTTGGGGTAGCGAGTCCTAGTGCGCATGGGCAGGCGATGACAAGTACGCTTACAGCCGGTAACCACGCTGCATCAAAATTGCGCATAATCATCCAAAACAAGAAGGTTGCAGCGGAAAGTAGTAGGACGACGGGTACAAAAATGCCACTAATCGCATCAGCCAAACGTTGCACAGGAGCTTTTGAACCCTGTGCCGATTCAACCATTTGCATAATTTGAGCGAGTAATGTATCTGAACCAACTCGGGTAATGCGTACCAAAATCGAATTCCCCTGATTAATTGTGGCGCCTACAACCACATCGCCAGGACCTTTTAGTACGGGAAGTGATTCGCCCGTTAGTAACTGTTCATTCATCATTGTAGATCCGGAGAGGACAACTCCATCACTAGGAACTGGTTCACCGCGATAAATTCGAACGAAATCACCTACATGCAGGTCTGTGACTGGGATATCTTTCTCTTTCCCCGCTATAATGGTGTGTGCAGTGGTCGCTTCTAGATTTGCAAGTGTACTTACGGCATCACTCGAAGCCAATTTGGCTTTTTTCTCAAGTAATTTTCCAAGGAAAATCACCGTGATCACTGTGGCTGAACTGTCAAAGTAGAGTTCCGTATGTCCCTGTAGCCATAGTATGAGACTATATCCATAGGCCACGGTGGACGAGAGCGCTACGAGTACATCCATATTTGTTGAATGATTAATCAGAGAATAGAAGGCACCTTTGTAAAAACGCCGACCTACATAGAACTGCACAGGTGTGGCAAGTACAAAACTCACCCACGTAGGCAATGTAGAACTATGCATTTTGATCATAAAAAACATTTGGATCAAGAGAGGTAGAGTAAGTATGGCGGAAAGTAAAAATTCACGCAAATCAGCGCGGTATGCAGCCTCCTTTTCGATGCGTGATGCACGAATATCCTGATTGGTAACGACCTTTGCGCCATAGCCAATCTTGCCAATGGCTGCAACAACGACCTCCTCTTGTAGTGAATCATCAAGCAAAATGACATGGGCCTTTTCTGACGCTAAGTTCACGTGAATGGAACTTACGCCATCTAGTTTGCTCACTGTCTTTTCAATGCGCAGCGCACATGCCGCGCACGACATGCCTGAGATATCCAATTCAAATTCCTTTTGTTGTATGTGTGTGGATTCCATAGAGCCCCTCGCATCCAAACTTGTGGTGTGGAACCGCGTAGTTTGTCTATGTCGGTCCTTGCTTACAACTTATTCAGAGCAAGTCCAGAACATGCGAGGCGACGAAATGTATCAATCAGTGTTCAAGAATGAGATGTTCTGCAGACTTAAGTCGAGAATGAGGTTCAGGTAGAGCTTGTAGTGCCATATAGCACATCGTACCAAAAAGTGCAGTTACGACAGCTGTATGTATCATTTGTGCAAGTAAACTAATATGACTTGCGATGAGTAACACACCAGCCGCTAGTTGTAACAAGGTAAACGCAAGTGTGAGAAGACTTCCACGCCATAAGTCGGGTCGGCTTTTTCGAATGACATAGGACTGCGAAACTAGGTGAATGACGACGATGAGCAACCCAACTGCAATGGTGCGATGTAAAGAATCGATCCACCATGCGCCGTGTGGAGCAAGTCGCAGTTCTGTGGGAAGGACTAATCCGCGAAAGTGATCGGCCGTGCCTGAATTCGCAACATAAGCTCCGATATACATCGCTACATACAAATAGGAGATGGCAAACCAAACAGATTTTCCGTAGGATTTCGTTACTGAAATTGGACGTAATGTGGCAGTATGTGCAACACGGTTGCTAGCCTGTCGTCGATCAATTTGGCGGATGACGATATAGAGTAATAAAACTGCCGAAAAGGCAATGAGCGATACACCAAAATGCGTCGCCAGTTCTGTTGGTGGATCACCAAAGACGACTCCAAGAGCGCCCAGTAACGCTTCGATAAAAACAAATCCAATTGAAATCAGGGATAGTGCGCGCACTTCTACATAGCGACCATAAATGATCCAGGCAAATACAGACAATGCGATTAGAAGAAGGCTGACCACTCCTACTATTCCGCGGTGTGCGTATTCGATGATCGTATGAATATCCCAAGTGGATGGAATCACCTGATTATTGCAAAGTGGCCATTGTCGACCGCAACCAAGCGCCGAACCAGTGTCAGTGTCGATAAACCCCATGGTGTTAACTATAAATATACCAATTGGGCTACTGATGGACAATATTTTCGTGATTCGTTTACTGATGCCTATATGTAGCGGTTGCACGATACATCCCTCTTTCAATTAGAGTGCGGAACTGACGATCATGAAGATGAAGAGCAGGGGTAAATACAGTAGAGAATACGCAAATGTTCGCCTAGCCCAGACAAATGTCGTATCAGATTCAAAGAGTGTGATCACGGTTAAGGTAATAAAGAGCAGACCGACGGTACCTGCAATGATGAGGTAAAGTGAACTGACTGTATGTGTGAAGTAAAGCAGTGATGAGGTCAGCGTCAGGCAGACCGCATAGAGCACACTTTGTCGTTTTGTTTTACGTGCTCCTCGCACGACAGGCATCATGGGAATGCCGGCACGTGCGTAATCTGCACTACGATACAGTGCGAGAGACCAAAAATGCGGTGGCGTCCACATGAAGATGACTGCAAACATGATGAGCGCAGGTAGTCCGATTTGTCCTGTAACGGCAGTCCAGCCGATGAGTGGGGGAAAGGCTCCCGCACCGCCGCCAATGACGATGTTTTGCGGTGTTCGGCGCTTTAGCCACATGGTATAGATGACAATGTAGTAAAAGGCGCCCAACATAGCGAGTATCGCGGCTAATGGGTTAACTGCGGTATACAGAATGAAAAACGAGAGGACAATTAATGTGATGCCAAATACAAGTACTTCGCGTGGCGTAATAAGCCCACTTGGTAAGGGACGTTTTTGCGTTCGCTCCATTAATGCGTCAATGTCTCGGTCATACCACATATTCAGAGCTGCTGCACCGCCAGATGAGAGTGCAAGTCCAAGTAATGCGGCACTTGTTATGCGAAAATCAGGCAAGCCTTTATGGGCAACCATCATCGCACACAGCTCCGTAAAGAGCAGCATGATCTGAATGCGCGGTTTTGTGACTTCATAATACGCCTGTGTGCTCTTATAGACTTTTTGCACCCAATACTGACTTCTTGTACCCTCCGATTCAAATGCAGGCAACTATATTCACTCTCCTATACTTGGCACGAACTCACATCGCATGTGACTAGAAATGATTTCCACACACCGTATGGATATTATTTCTCATTAACAGGTAAAAGTATGCAAAAACAATGTGTTTGCCCGAATGGCTTAGTCTAAATGGATGTAGTCCAAATGACACTGTCTGTGTGTTCAGGAGAGGGCTAGAGTGAAGCGAATGAATATGAAGGAATGGGGAGCTAGACATGCAATTCCTAATGGTGATTTCACTGTTGCAAGAGAGCTTGCATTTAAAACGAGTGCAAATTGGACGTGGCTGGTTACTCGCATGATATGCGGAAAATGGGGGGACACTGGATAAGCAGACAGCGGTACGTGGTTTGTAGAACTTTTATATAGAGTCAGTCTTCCCATTCCGATTGGCCAGAAGAGCAAAATGAGTACGCCATCGAAGAGAGAAGACTGACTTGTGCAAAGAGGGCTTAAACGGCAGTTACCCGCGCAGTTTGAATTTTTGCAACTTACCTGTTGAAGTTCTTGGTAGAGAAGTTACGAATTCATATGCTTTTGGCGTCTTGAAATGGGCTAATCGTTCACGACACCAATCATCTAATTCCTTTTGAGTGACGATTTGACCTGCTTTTAACATAATATACGCTTTAGGAACTTCACCCCATTTTTCATGTGGCACAGCTACAACGCCTGCATCAAGCACTGCCGGATGTTGATAAAGTACATCTTCCACTTCAATCGAAGAGATATTTTCGCCCCCTGAAATAATGACATCCTTTGCGCGATCGACGATCTGAATAAACCCATCAGGATGCACGATAGCTAGATCTCCTGTATAAAACCAGCCGTCGCGAATTGCTTTTGCGGTCTCCTCAGGTTGCTTATAATAGCTGTCCATCACGACGTTTCCTCGTGTCGCAATTTCGCCAATTTGCCGACCATTCCACTCGACTTCTTGTCCATTCGGCAAGACTACTTTGGTTTCACCGTTATGCACCATTTCAACGCCTTGCCGCGCTTTGATTGCAGCGATTGTTGTAGAATCCAGCGTGTCAAATTCTGATCGCCATTCGCAGTAACTAATAAGTGGAGACACTTCTGTCAAACCGTACACATGCGTAATATCCATGTTCAATAGCCGTTGCGACCGTTCGATGACGGCGGCTGGTGGAGGTGAGCCTGCAGTTGCAAACCGAATCGCACGCACTGGATGAAACAATTCGATCTGTGGTGCATGTAATAGCATATTGATAACAGTTGGGGCGCCAAAAGAAATGGTGATTTTCTCGCTTGCAAATATCTTCAGAATCATATCGGCGTCAATTTTACGAAGGCATACGTGGGTTGCGCCAACCGCAGTATATGCCCAGACACTTCCCCAGCCATTTGCATGAAACATGGGGAGGATGTGAAGATATTTGTCCTCGTGTGATATGCGCATATGAAATAGTACGTCGGTCGCGTTGATATAGTTGTTGCGATGTGTCAAAATCACGCCTTTTGGGCGAGAGGTAGTTCCGCTTGTATAGTTGATCGATAAGGGTTGATTTTCGTCGATAACGGTCTCAAATGGCGTATTGCTTGCCGATTCTAGCAATGTTTCATATTCTCTATCTGCAAATGCAACGGATATATCGGGCGATTCGTGATGGATCACTTCGATAACAAGTTGCAGTTGTGGAGCACGATGTTTAATGTCGTGGAATAATTCTGCGTATTCTCGATCTGCAATTACAATCTTTGCATCGCTATGTTCAACGATGTATGCGATTTCATCTGCATTCAAACGAGTATTGATGGGAACAATGACAGCGCCGAATTGCGGAATTGCATAAAAACACTCAAGCATCTGATGAATATTTGGGAGCATGACGGCAATATGATCACCAGCTTGCATGCCAAGATCGCGTAATGCATGAGATAATCGCCAGGTTCGCTCAGTAAATTCGCGATACGTCAAGTGCATGGACCCGTCGATGATGGCCGTTTGCTCTGGATATAGTTTGGTTGCTCTACGTTTCCAGTCGAGTGGTGTTAATGGAGTGATCACCAATTTCATCCCCCTTGTATTATGACAGAAATCTATGTGCCATACAGAGATTCTTAGATTTCATTCTATCAGGTTCTATTCGTCATTCAAGTGATTTTGCACCTTGTTTCGTTCGATGTTAGAATCACAACAAAGGACTTGTGCGATGAGACAAGTACTGAGGGGCGGGGTGAACCACTTTCGTGACTTCTGCAATCAAAAAATTTTCTCCTTACATTCATTTTTCACGCGAAGATTGGGCGTTTTTGCGCAATGCGACACCGCTCACTTTGTCTGAAGAGGAACTTGCTGAATTGCGTGGGATTAATGAGCATGTCTCATTGAATGAGGTTACTCAAGTCTATTTGCCTTTAGCACGACTCTTACATCTTTATATTGATGAAGTGAAAAAATTATATGAGGCCACGCATGTCTTTCTTAACACTACGGCATGTAAAGTGCCATTTATTATCGGGATCGCCGGGAGTGTGGCGGTTGGGAAGAGTACGACAGCGCGCATCATCCAAGCCTTATTGGAGCGAGGTCCTGGAAATCTGTCTGTGGATTTGATAACGACAGATGGTTTTTTATATCCCAATCGCATATTAATTGAGCGTGAATTGATGGATCGCAAAGGATTTCCTGAAAGTTATGATCTAAATAGACTGATCCAATTCCTTTCTGATGTGAAGTCGGGTAGACCGAAAGTAACTGCGCCCGTTTATTCGCATTTAGTTTATGATATTGTCCCTGGTGAAACGGTAAAAGTTTGTCAGCCGGACGTATTAATATTAGAAGGTCTAAACGTCTTGCAGTCTCCATCTTCTAAAGGGACAGAACGGCATCCGCAAGTGGTCGTTTCAGATTTCTTCGATTTCTCCATTTATGTTGATGCGAAGGAAGAGCATATTCGAAACTGGTATGAGGAACGCTTTCAGACGCTGCGGGTGACTGCTTTTCGTCAATCAAACGCTTTTTTTTATCGCTACTCCGCTCTTTCTAAGCAAGAGGCTCATCAAGTCGCTCTGGACATTTGGGATCGCATTAATGGAGTGAATCTCCATGCCAATATCGCCCCAACGCGCAATCGGGCGGATCTGATTTTGCGTAAAGGGCGAGATCATTCCGTGCAAAGTGTTAGTTTACGGAAGCTGTAAGCGGTGACAAGTGTCGAATTGATCCATTGCTAGTTATTTTGAATGAATTTCATTGTCTGCAATAATCACCACATCCATCGTGCGAATCGAGCGCAATAAATTTTGTGAAAAATGGCCGCGATGGATAATTTCATGCTTTGTGCGCGAAGAGTGGCCCAAGACGACTTGCGTAACCAATTTTTGCTCCATGTCGGCGGCCAAAATGCGAAAAATTTCTCTGGGATGTTCCGTCTGTAACAAGACAAAAGTGCCTCCGAGGCGCTTTGTTAGTTCCTCTAGTTTTGTTAGTCTAACTTGCTCTTCGTCAAAAGATATCGGTTGTTCCTGTACAAAACTGACGTACATTTTTGCTTTTAGGCGCTGTGCCGTCCGAAAACCTCGACGTATGAGACGTTCTGCTTTGGATTTCGTGTTCACGCATACATAGATGACTTCCATTCGTCGCCAGGGTCCGCGCAGTGCACTGCGATCGTCATTAGCCTCAAGGCGATCATCAATGTGATCGGCTACCTCGCGCAGGGCCATTTCGCGCAAGGCGATCAAATTGCCTTGCTTAAAAAAATTAGATAACGCTTGTTCTGCTTTGTCTATCGTGTAAATTTTTCCTTCGCGCATGCGTTGTTGCAACGTTTCTGGTGGTACATCGATGAGGACTACTTCCTGTGCCATGCGCAAAATATAGTCTGGGACAGTCTCTCGAACTTTTACACGTGTCAGTTCAAAAACTGTATCGTTCAGACTTTCTAAATGTTGAACATTTAGTGTAGAAATAACAGATATACCGGCCTGAAGAAGTTCTTCGACATCCTCATAGCGCTTGCGATGTGTGCAACCTTCAATGTTGCTATGTGCTAATTCATCTACTAATACCACTTCTGGATTGCGTTCTACTATTGCATGTAGATCCATTTCTTCAAATACTCCGCCGCGAAAATTCATCCGCTTGCGTTGAATAATTTCTAAATCTCCGATTTGCTCCTGTGTACCTTTACGATTATGTGTTTCAATCAGACCGCCAACCACATCAATGTAGCGAGCTTTTAACTCATAAGCTTCGCGCAACATCATGTACGTCTTGCCGACTCCAGGCGCAGCCCCAATGTAAATTTTAAATCGGCCTCTCGTCATATGAGTAATAGTCTGTGGAAGGTCTTGATCCTCTATTTTTTGGTAAGTAACTGAACTACGACTACGCTGTCGATAGGAGAGGAGTCGTTCTCCACCAGCGGAGCGCCGGTCGGTGATAATCATTAGATCTGTCTGTTTCGCTTTTGTGAGGAGATCATTTACAAGTGAACCTTTGGTTAACTCTTCAAAACGACTTCTGTGGGATTGCCCTATTACAATTCGGGTGGTGTGTTTTTCCTTGGCATAATTGCACAGGATATCTGCAATGGAGGAATCTCGCGTACAGTGTTCTTCGAAGAGATTTGCCCCGATTTTTTCTACGAGTCGTGAAATGGCCTCTTTAAAAGCGAGTTCTTCTGCTCTAAGTTTTTGTTTTGCATCAACAATCGTGATGACATCCAGCTCTGCGTTTAGCCGGTTTGCAACTTGTTGGCCCCTACGAACAAGCAATGTTCCGTTTGAGTTGTACTGCACAGCGACAAGTACACGATCAGTCACAGCGGAACTTGGAGGTAGTCCGTAAAATTTTCGGTATGATTCTAATTTTGTATTCACATCATCTGCGACAACACGCAGTGTAAGTTCGCGCAAAATAGATAACGTATCTTGGCTTAGATGGTCATGCAGCGAATTTTTCGTATCAAATTGCATTTGTCTTTCATCCTGTTGTAAACGTTCGAGAATTACGTCTGGTTCAACGTCGACCAATTTGACTTCGTACGCATTGGCTAAAACCTCAAGCGGGATGGTGTGACGAGATTCGATCCCAGTTAATTTTTTTACATCTTCTCTCATTTCGTCAAGATCATATATATTCAAGGTTGTAATTACACTAATACTATGGTCAAGCAAAACTTGGATGTCATTTAGTCGCGTAGGATACTTCGCACTTGAGCGATTTACATGCGCGAGGTCATCCACGAGTAGTACGTCTGGTCCGTATGCTAAAATCTCGTCAACATCAAGATCACCTGTGGTGAGTTCAGTTTCAGTTTCTTGTGTATTGCATGTAGGGATGACGTGAAGGAAGCCCAATTGTTCAGTTGTTGCTGGATGGCCGGCAAAACAAATGGCAGATGCAGCCACGTGAAGGCCGGTGGCGAACAGATCCTGTCCATCGTGAAGCATTTGATATGTTTTACCCGTTCCACTACCAGCCCCGATATATATTTTAAGTCGACCTCTTCTCAATGCCGAAATTTCATTTAAAATTTCCTCAGGGGTTTTTCGGCGAAAAGGTTCAGTGTGCACAACTATTCCTCCTCAAACAACAGTACGACAAAATATTTTATATTGAATGATATGATGGAAGCGTATCATATTTTGTAAACATGGAGTTGGATTAATCTTGACTCGGTTTTTCTTAAAACACGAACTAACTTCTAAATGGACAATGATATGGATTCTCGTCGTGATGGTCATAGTCCTTTTTTTCGTGATTGCTAGTTTTGATATCGTATGGACAAGCGGGGTATCGCGACTTGAAGACGCTCAGTATGCGCTCAGTTGTCTCTTTGAAGCGGCTGACCAATTGCGGACAGAGCATCTTACGCTCGCCACGCATCTGATTCTCGCAGCGGCGATTGCATTGCATCAACCCGTTCCTTCACCAACCTTCTCTAGTATATCCGTGCTTCAAAACATTGCACTAGTCCAAATGACACCACATTGGTTCGATCATTCAGGACTTGGGATTACCTTCACTTGGCTCCTTGGCATCATCCTTATTTTGACACTGTATGTCTGGAGAGAACGTGCGCTATCTCGTATTACACGTGAACAGGATTTGTTGCGAGATAAATTACTTGCGATTTCAGGCGGTTGGATGCTCGCCACCGTAAAACCTGGGAGTGCAAAAGAGGTGATTGCGAATATTGTTTTGCAGGTTACGAAATACACGGAGATTGAGGCAGTCGAGATTTTTCGAGTGAGTGAAGAGGAGCAGGGGACTGCACTTAGTCCATATTGCAGTAGCGGTCCGCCGCTTCTATGGGATCACGGTCATATTCCACATGCGTTACTCAAGGTACAGGCGGGGGCTGTTCGCGAGGTGATGCAGACGCGCAAGCCTTGGTTCAGTGGTAATTATCGAGAGGTGGGGGCGATTTTGCCGGGTGTGCGGTTAAAAGACGTGGCATTATATCCCCTTGTTGATCGTGAACGGGTTTGGGGAATCATGATTTTAAAAGGACATGGGACGCATTTTTTTGCGCGGTTGGAAGACTTGATGGCCATTATTGCAAAGGAAATTGCGATCTTATTGGCGTATGGGGCGCTGGAGGCTGACGCGGCTAAGGTTGCTCGGTATCAGGAAATGGATCAATTACGCACGGAATTGCTTGCAAACGTCTCTCATGAGTTACGGACTCCACTTGGATTGGTGCGCGGCTATGCGGAAACTTTATTGTATAATCGGGAACGTTTAACTCCCGATCAGAGTATTGAATTTGTGACGGTGATTGCCGAGGAAAGTGCGCAGTTAGAATCTCAAATCGATAAACTACTCAAAATGTCTACCTTTGAGCATGGAAATACTCCATTGCACCGAATTCATTTTTACGTGAATGATTGGGTAATGCGAATTCGCGGTCGGCTTTTGGCCAATATTCGCGTATCGCTCCATGTTGAACAAATCACGAACGTGGCGGTATATGGGGATCCTGATGAACTGGTGGATGTCGTTTCAAATTTACTTGACAATGCGCTAAAGTATTCTTTAGGTTCAGTCGAGTTAAAAATTACACATGTAGATTCTGCCTTGCGTGTGACCGTTTTCGATTCTGGGACAGGAGTTCCAGAAGATGAGATCACAAAGATATTTGAACGATTTTACCGGAGTGAACATCATGCAAAATCAGAGATGCGCGGTTCAGGTCTTGGACTTAGCATCGTGAAAGGCATTGTAGAGGCACATCATGGATCGGTTTTTGCGCATAAACATGCGACTGGATTTGAAGTCGGGTTTGTTATTCCGACTGCGTGATAAAAGGAGCAAACAGACAATGCATGGGAAGAACGAGAAGGCAATTTTGGTGATTGAAGACGAGGACAAATATCGGCGTTTATTGACGGCAAATCTAGAATTTGAAGGGTATATGGTGAAAGGGAAGGCCAATGGCATTGAAGCGTTACAAGCGGTCTATGAAGAGGAACCGGATTTGATTCTGCTTGATCTACGGTTGCCGGAAATTGATGGGTTTGAGTTGTGTCGGCGTTTTCGCAAGGTGACATCGGTTCCTATCCTTGTACTCACCGCGTTAAATACAGAGGCTGATTTGATTCATATCCTCGATCTTGGTGCAGATGACTATATGACAAAACCTTTTTCCTTACAAGAACTCTTGGCGCGCATTCGGGCGTTGATTCGAAGAAGCGCAAGTCAGTTTACGCCAGAAGATTTATGCTGTGGGAATATCCGCTTATTGAAGGACGTACGCGAGGTAGAAGTAGGCGAACAGCGCTATCATTTGACGCCGACAGAGTGGAATTTGCTAAGAGAATTCGTCACGCATTGTGGAAAAGTGCTAACACATGAATATTTATTGGCCAAGATTTGGGGAGTTGAATATCAAAACGAACACGAATATTTACGAGTATATACTAGAAAATTGCGATCGTATATTGAACCTGCTCCCAAACGCCCGGTGTATTTGGTGACACAAGCGGGAATTGGCTACATTCTTTATCCTACGCCGCACGGTACAGAATTGCGTATATAAAACGCACAAATAGAGATGCAAACGTTGATCATAATGTGAAAATGACAGACGAAAGTCGGTCGTTTTCACGTTATTTTTATGTGTAACGAGTTTCTTTTTACGGATTTTTTTATGTGAAACAGACTACAATCGACAAGTGCAAAGGGAATTGAGCCGTAAGGGGGAGTGGATAGATATGATGGATGTGTACATGATCTCATTGCTGTTTGTAACTTTTGGGTTTTCTTTTGCACTTATGCATTATCTCGACAAGCTGTAATTTAGGAGGAGAAGGGATGGGAAACTGGATCTTGCTCATGATCTCGATCGCGGTAATGGTATATTTGCTCATTGTTATCGTTCGACCGGAGAAATTTTAAGCGATAAGGAGTTGAGTTAGGTTGTCCCTGTCTACAGTCGTGACGTGGGTTGTCGTAATCTGTGTATTCTTGTTGACGATTAAACCACTTGGCAATTACATGGCTAAAGTATTTACGTTTCAGCGAACTTTGTTGGATAAACCGTTTGGCTGGATGGAAAATGGAATTTTCCGTGCGATTGGTGTCTCTCGAGACAGTACAATGACAGCCAAACAGTATGCGTTTGCGTTTGTCGGCACAAATTTGTTGTGGGCATTGCTTGCGTATCTCTTATTGCGGTTGCAAAATATCTTGCCATTTAATCCACAGCATTTTAGCGCGATCAATCCACTTCTCGCATTTAACACGTCAGCTAGTTTTACAACCAATACGAACTGGCAAGCGTATTCGGGCGAGAATACCATGTCTTACTTTTCGCAGTTTGGCGTGTTGTCCTATTTGCAGTTTGTCACTCCTGCGGCTGGCGGTGCGGTTGGGATTGCCGTTGTGCGTGCACTGTCAGGGCGGAAATTAGGGAACTTTTTCGTCGATCTTACGCTGGTCAGCACGCGTTTATTGTTACCTCTTGCCGTGATTGTCACGTTGATTCTCGTTGGGCAAGGTGTGCCTGAAACGCTCGGATCGTATCTGCAAATTCATACGCTTGCAGGGCAAACGCAAGTGGTGCCAAGAGGACCGATTGCAAGTTGGGAAGCAATTGAACATTTGGGGCAAAACGGAGGAGGCTATACGAACGCGAATAGTGCAAACCCACTTGAAAATCCAAGTGCGCTATCAAATGTTGTTGAAACACTTACGATGGGTCTTTTGCCTGTTGCATTTTTCTATTTTTTCGGTGCGATGACAGGAAGACGTAAACTGGCTTGGACACTTATAAGTGTGGCAGGATCGATCTTTTTGATCATGCTTGCTCTTGCGTATTTTCCTGAGGTTGCGGGTAATCCCATTGTAAATTCACTTGGATTAGCCACACATGGCAATATGGTGGGTAAGGAAGTTCGATTTGGAATGGGTGGAACATCAATCTTTGAAACGGCCACGATGGCGTTTACGACAGGTTCCGTAGCGAGTGCACACGATAGTTTTCTCCCGCTTTCATCACTCAGTTTCTTTATCGGCATGTTCCTAAATATGGTATTTGGAGGTAAAGGTGTTGGTTTTTTAAACATGATCATGTTCGTGATCATTACGATTTTCCTGATGGGGTTGATGGTGGGGCGTACACCGGAATTTCTCGGCAAGAAGATCGAAACCAAAGAAGTCACACTCGCCTCCATTGCGTTTTTGCTGCATCCTCTTTTGATTCTCGTAGGGACTGCCATCGCGGTTCATACGCCAGCTGGGATGCAGGGCGTGTTTAATCCAGGACCGCACGGACTGAGTGAAATTATTTACGGATTTACATCGGCTGCCGCGAATAATGGATCAGCATTTGGAGGGCTTGGTGCAGCTTTGCCGTTTTATGAAGTAGCACTGGGCGTTGTCGTTGTGATTGGACGGTATGCATCCATTATGGCGATGCTCTTATTGGCACAGTCGCTCCTGCATAAAAAAACCGTTCCGGAGACATCGGGTACAATGCATACGGATACGCCACTATTTGGCGGGATTTTGTTTGGCGCGATCATTGTATTAAATGCGCTCACATTTTTTCCGATTATGGCGCTTGGGCCGATTGCAGAGCAGTATCTGATGATGGCTCACAGATTGTTCTGATCGAAAGGAGGCGAATAAAGGAGCATGGCTAAGACAAATGACTTGCGATTGAACAAGGAATACAATCTGCAAGTGCTAAAAGATACGTTTCGTAAATTGAATCCAGTAAAAATGGTTCACAATCCGGTGATGATGGTGGTGGAGGTGGGGACGCTTGTCACGCTGTGGTTCACATTTCAAGCGAGTAATCCCAGTAGCCGACTCTATAATGGACTTGTTACGATCATCTTGTTTCTTACGATTTTGTTCGCTACCTTTGCAGAGGCGTATGCGGAAGCGAGGGGAAGAGCTCAAGCAGATTTCTTGCGTAAAACAAAATCGACGACGAAGGCCAAGATCCTTCGCGCAGACGGTGGATATGATGTGCGCGAATCAGAGGAACTCCAAAAAGGAACAAGGTGTCTTGTTGAACCAGGTGATGTGATCCCAGGTGACGGGTTTGTTGTTGAAGGAATAGGTTCTGTTGATGAATCTGCGATCACCGGGGAGTCAGCGCCTGTTGTAAAGACTGAACAAGATGCTGTCACAGGCGGTACTACGCTGATGTCTGACCATTTGATTGTTGAAATCACAGCCAATCCAGGAGAATCATTTCTCGATCGTATGATCGCGCTTGTTGAAGGTGCAAAGAGGCAAAAGACGCCCAATGAAATCGCATTGTCCGCACTCCTTGGCGTTTTAACTTTGATTTTTGTCCTGGTTGTCGTGACGCTGTCACCAATTGCACAGTTTTATGGACCGCATGCCACGAACACGACAACACTTGTGGCGCTGCTGGTCTGTCTGATTCCAACAACGATTGGCGCCTTGCTCTCTGCGATCGGTATTGCCGGGATGAATCGCGTATCACAGGTGCATGTTGTGGCAAAGAGTGGTCGCGCGGTGGAGGCGGCAGGAGACATTGACACGATCATCCTCGATAAAACAGGAACAATTACCGTGGGTAATCGGATGGCGACAGAGTTCCTTCCTGTATCTGGGGTTACAGTCCAGGAACTAGCGAGTGCAGCATTGCTCTCATCCTTAGCGGATACAACTCCAGAAGGGCGTTCGGTAGTAGAACTTGCGCAAAAGCAGATGAATCTCACTCAGTTGCCTGAAACAGAGGGGGATCCCATTCCGTTCTCCGCCCATACGCGCATGAGTGGGATCGATCTGGTAGATGGCCGTGAGATTCGCAAAGGTGCCGTGAGTGCAATTAAAGAGATCGTTCATGGGTCTCAAGATGAATTAGAAAAACTAGCCGAACAAATTGCTAGACAAGGTGCGACTCCGCTTGGCTGTGCAATGAATGGCAAGGCGCTTGGGATTATTTGCTTGAAAGATGTGGTGAAACCAGGTTTAAAAGAGCGGTTTCGCGATTTTCGGGAGATGGGTATCCGTACGGTCATGGCGACAGGAGACAATCGGATCACGGCTGCAGTAATCGCTGAAGAAGCTGGCGTAGATGATTTTATCGCAGAAGCGAAGCCGGAAGATAAGATTCGTCTCATTCGACAGGAACAATCCGAAGGAAAATTGGTTGCAATGACAGGCGATGGAACCAATGATGCGCCTGCGTTGGCGCAGGCGGATGTTGGGCTCGCTATGAATTCTGGAACAATGGCTGCAAAAGAAGCAGGCAATATGATCGATTTAGATTCGAATCCAACGAAGTTGCTCGAAGTCGTCATGGTCGGTAAGCAGTTGCTCATTACACGCGGAGCACTTACAACCTTTTCGATTGCGAATGACGTGGCGAAATATTTTGCGATCATTCCCGCATTGTTCGCGGCAGTGCCTACACTACGTGTGCTTGGAGCTTTAAACATTATGGGACTTAAAACTCCGCACGGTGCGATTCTATCTGCGCTCATCTTTAACGCGCTAATCATCCCGGCGTTGATTCCCTTCGCCATTCGGGGCGTTAAGTATCGAGCAGAGACGGCAGATAAGATGTTGGCCCGGAACATTTTTAACTGGGGTGTGCTTGGCGTCGTTATTCCATTTATAGGGATTTGGGGCATCGATCAAATATTGGGACTTTTCGGGCTAGCCTAACCGCTGTGCTGGGAGGATAGAATGTAGAAAGGGGAACGAGAAAATGAGACTACTTCGACCAGCGATTGGCGTGACAGTGCTTCTGTGGATCCTCTTAGGATTGGCATACCCGCTTGTCATGACGGGGATTAGCAATCTTGTCATGCCATATCAATCGCAGGGGAGTCCCGTGTATCAAAATGGCGTTCTTGTAGGCGCAACTCATGTTGGGCAAAATTTCAAACCGAATCCGAACTACTTTTGGGGACGCCCTTCTGCAACGCTGTCTGTTTCGACTGGAAAGTCGAAACCCTATAATGCGCTCAATTCAGCGCCAAGCAACGTAGGTCCGACAAATAGCGTATTACTTGCTCACATTAAGAGTCGTATTGCTTATCTGCTAAAGACTACGCCAGGTCTTCAGGTAGGGCAGATTCCAATTGATCTCGTGGAGAGTTCCGGTTCCGGACTCGATCCTGATATCAGTGTTCAAGCAGCGATGATTCAGATTCCGCGCGTCGCTTTGCATACACATTTAAGTCAGACCTTCTTAAAAGACTTGGTTCAGCAAAATACGTTAGGGAAAGATTGGGGTGTATTTGGGCGGGCTCGCGTCAATGTCCTAGAGTTGAACCTTGCTTTGTATAAGGCATTGCACGGGTAAATGATGTTGTTGTGCGCGAGAAGTTCATGCCTGAAAGCGAAGGCGGGAGTAGTTCACGCGCTTCTGGGCTTGATTCGAGACTGCAAGACATATCTTGCGGCATTATATCAGACAGGGAGTTTCGACAGGATCATAATTATATCAGTATGGTTGTAACTGGAAAAAGAGTCTCTTTGTGAGGCTCTTTTTCTCTTGGAATGGTACGAAGGGAAGGCGGGATCGTGGTGTCGGCTCATTGTTTCCTGTTTGAATTGAACATTCGAATTTATTTGACAAATAGGAATGTGACTGCTAAATTAAGTTTAGGTGAAGCGATTAACCTAGTTTCAGTTAAATAACTAAACGCAATCACCTCGTAACCTACTCATTTATGGATGGAGGGGGAATCTTCGTTTCTAAGGTTGGATTGTACGTGTAATCGAGTACCGATAATGATTTGAACTTATATAAACTTGGAGGCAACAATGAGTAACGAAAAGCAAGATAATTCCAATGTTCGAATCCAAGATATTGCGAGAGAAGCCGGGGTATCAGTGGCCACTGTCTCTTACGTGCTAAACCAAAAGGGGAAGATCGGTTCGGAGACCCGCGAACGGGTCATCGAAGTGGCCGAACGTTTGCACTATCGACCCAACCCCGCAGGGCGATCGCTAGCGACAAAACGATCTAAGGCAATCGGTCTAATCGCCCCGAAGGGGAAGGGGGTAGTAGACCCGTTTTTTTCACTGGTTGCAGCAGGTATTACGGAGGAATCTACGCGTCTTGGGTATCACATTATTCTTGTGCCGGGAGAGATTTCAGGAGAAGAGGTTGTAAGCGATTTCCTGAATGCGTTAGTTGATGGCGTTTTTTTGCTGGAAGTGGAGCAGGATGATCCGCGCATTCGGATGCTGAAATCAGCACAAGTGCCTGTTACATTATTAGGCCGGACAGAAATTCCGATTGGGTGGGTAGATGTCGATAATTACCGCGGTGGATGGATGGCCACTTCCCATTTGTTGGAACTCGGCCATCGTCGCATAGGACATCTGGCTACACCGTATCATGACGCTGTTGGCCGCTTACGACGACAGGGGTACGAGGATTGTCTGCGATCATGGGATCGTGATTGTATCCCAATTGTGGAAGAGGGGCCGATGGATCGCGACAGTGGATATCAATTAGGTCGGAAGCTTCTCATGATGAATCCGCGACCATCGGCCGTATTTGCAGCTAGTGACATCATGGCAGAAGGAGTAATGCAGGCGGCGCGTGAGCTTGGGATCAAGATTCCGAGAGATCTCTCTGTTGTAGGATTTGACGACATTCCTCTAGCGAGCCAATTGACTGCGCCGCTTACTACCATTTCCCAAAATGCCTTTGACATAGGTCGGCAAATGGCGAAGCAAATGGTCGATCAATTAGATGGACAATTTCCTGAGCAACACATGCTCATGCCAGAACTGGTTGTGCGCGAGAGTACAGGTCCAGTTTCACGAGTGCAAGTCGTACCGCGTGGAGGAGAGCGCATCACGCTAAAGTCAGGATCGTCATTTAGTTTATGGACACCGTCTGGCACGGTGGACCCTAATAAGGGGGATCAAGGAATTTTTTGTGCGGATACACATTGGTTGAATGCGTATCAAGTGCGCGTTGATGGATTACCTATGGACCCTGTTTGGTCTTCTGTTACATCTGAAGGATATGAAATGCGCTACGTTCTAGCATTGAAAGATGGCACGCTGGATTGTTACCGCCGGCTTGCCATGAAGGGAATGTCTTTGGTGGATGAGTGGCAATGGACTCATTGGGATGGTCATCAAGAATGGGAATTTGATCTTCAAGTGTCTCCTGATTTTCGCGATATCTTCGAATTGAGAGGATTCGAAGTGGAGTCAAAAGGGATTCGGAGATCTGAACTTCACGAAGATGGCAGTGAGCGACATTACTACATGGGCAAAGATGGTGTTGCTCGAGAGATGGGCATTTCTCTGGAGCCTCGCCCATCAGACAATGAACTTGGATTTAAGCGATGGCGGATCAATGGTAGTGAAAAACAGGGACGATTCGCGATGCAAATTGGCTGGAATGTTCTGAGCGGTCTACCTGGGCAAAAAATTGTCTTTCCTGACGAGTGGCCACAAATCAATGTTGATAATTCTACTTGGCAACGAGTGTTAGAGCGCGCACAGCAGGACATTGATTTGTTGCGTACTGATTTTGGCTTTGGTCCCATACTCGTAGCGGGATTACCTTGGTTTGGCACAATGTTTGGTCGTGATGCCATCATTAGCGCGTTGCAGGTGCTCAGCGTGCAACCCTATTTGGCTGAGAACACATTAGCTAGTTTAGCCCATTATCAAGGGACTGTCGTGGATCCATCCAGAGGTGAAATGCCAGGCAAGATGGTGCATGAAGTGCGAATTGGTGAACTGGCGAATACCGGAGTCATACCTTTTGGACGCTATTACGGATCGGTTGATGTAACGCCGTTATATATTACCCTCTTAGAAGCAACGTGGCGACGGACGGGGCGAGTTGAGCTTTTACACAAGTATCTTTCGGTTGCTGAAGCGGCGCTATCCTGGATTCAAGAGATGATTTCGAGAAGTTCACATGGATTGCTGACCTTCGATGATGAGCAGTCTGGTGGATTGGTGGTTCAGTCCTGGAAAGATTCCTCTGATTCAATGGTCTATGGGGATGGTCAGCAAGCTCGCCCTCCGCTTGCGGTCGCAGAAGTACAGGGCTATGCATTTCAAGCGTTACTTGCAATGGCTACGATTTATGAAGCATTACATCAAATAGATAAGGCTAACGAATTGAGAAAGCAGGCTCATGAACTTCAAGAACGTTTTCATCAGCAGTTTTGGGATGAGCAATTACAATATTACGCTATGGCTACTGATGCAACCGACCGTCACTTAGATGTGTTGAGCTCTGATGCGGGGCACTGTCTATGGACAGGAATTATTCCCACGGCGTATCGTGAGGCAATCGTTCACAAGATCATGAGTGATGATCTATTTAGTGGGTGGGGAATTCGAACCTTAGGTGCCAATGAAAAGGCCTATAACCCGTTCAGTTATCATCGCGGCAGCATATGGCCGCATGATAGTAGCTTAATTGCGGCAGGAATGGCTCGCTCGGGTTTCTTACAAGATGCGATACAGCTATCTACAGCACTGATTCAAGCAGCGGATAGACATCCGGAACATAGGCTTCCAGAACTCTTTTCTGGAGTCGCAAGGACTGACTTCCCTCATGCTCCCTTACCTTATCCGCTCGCATGTGCGCCACAAGCATGGGCATCGGGAACGCCTTGGATCCTATTAGAAAGCGTCTTGCACCTAGAGATTGACGCCCTATCGCATACGCTTGGCGTTCATCACGCACCACCTGAGCTTGGAATCATACAAATTCGTGGACTGCAAGTAGGCAATGAGACCGTAGATCTCGTGATTACTTCGGAACAAGTAGCTGTTGATCATTTGCCTGAGGGGTGGAGACTAGTTACTTTCTAAATCTACGAAAGGCATCATACGTATCATTTTTTAGTGAAAAATAGACAAGAGGAGAGATCGATTATATGACTAGAACAAAGAAAACGGTTGCATTGTTGTCTGTGGTGAGCGTGACTTGTTTGGGGATTGTTGGGTGTGGTACGACGAATAGCGCTTCTTCGGCAACTGGATCATCAGCGAAGGCGCCGATTACGATTGTGGTGGCTAGTTGGTCTGGAACAAATGTAACTAATGGCATTATTGATCAACAACTTGCACAATTCAATAAAACCCATCCGACGATCCATGCCGTATATCGCCCTATTTCGGGTGACTATGAGACCATCTTAAAGACCGAATTTGTAGCAGGAGATGCACCAGATATTATCACGCTAAATAACGGTGGCGAGGCGCCTACGTTTGAATCGGAAGGAGTCGTTCTCCCTCTCAATTCCTATATTAAACAATCAAATTTCTCTATGAGCGATTTTTACTCAGGCGCTATCAATATGTTCAAATCGGGAAGTAACGTATACGGCATTCCTCGCGATCAGTCTCCGCTAGCACTTTATTATAATCCTGTGCTCTTTAAGAAAGCAGGTATTTTTGGCCCACCGACGACATGGACGCAGTTTGCGACAGATGCGCAAAAACTAACCAATCCTGCAAACAAGGTGTATGGACTTGTTCAAACACCCCAAGAACCACGTTGGGCAGAATTTATTACACAAGCAGGCGGTAACGTTATGAACAGTTCAATGACAAAAATGACATTGAATACTCCGGCAGCTTTGAAAGGGTTTTCGTTCTTTGTAGATCTGTATCGCCATGGAGTGGCTGTACAACCATCGCAAGTTGGGGCCACATGGGGAGGACAGGCACTGGGTATGGGACGTGCGGCGATGACTCTTGAGGGGGCTTGGGCGGTTCCTTATTTACAAGATACCTATCCAAAGACCCAATTTGCAATCGCCCCTTTGCCCAAAGGTCCTGATAACAATTACAGCTTAGATTTCCCTACTGCTTGGGCGATAACAAAAGATTCGCAACACCCTAAACAGGCGTGGGAAGTCATTAAATATCTGACTGGTGTGGGTGAAAAACAATGGATCGAGCAGGGAGGATTGGTGACTGTACGCAAGTCGCTTATCAGTATGCATTACTATCAGGCAAATCCCATCTATCACAATCTGATTGCAGAGTTACCGCACGCTGTTCCTTGGAATTTCCCGAATGGATTTAATCAGTATGTGAATAGCACATTGTCGAATGTTTCGCTGCTCGCTGTTGCAGGAAAATTGTCTCCACAGGCCGCTTTACAAGAATTGCAACAACAGGGGACGACGATTCTCGCGAATCAGGGCAATCGCTAATGGCTACTGTCAGTATGTCAAACAAACCTAAAGAAGCCAGTATTCATCGTTGGCGACGACAAGAGGCGACAACTGCGTATCTTTTTTCGTTACCGACACTGATGCTTCTTGTTGCTTTTTCACTGGGACCGGCCGTGTATGCATTTTATTTGAGTGGAGTTTCCTGGAATTTACTGAACCACATGCACTGGGTTGGTATAAACAATTATCTTCATTTATTTCAATCTCAACTATTCTGGATTTCATTGAAAAACTCGGTTGTGTTCGCAGCGGTCGTCATGCCGACGCAAACTGTTATTGCTATGATTTTTGCTGTTATTCTCAATCAAAATTTGCCGGCTAGAGGAATTTATCGACTCGCTTTTTTCTTCCCGTCGATTAGTTCCTCGGCGGTAACCTCTCTAATGTTTATGTGGATTTTCAATAAATTGGGATTATTGAATGGATTTCTCGCATGGTTGGGAATACCAGGCCCGAATTGGATTGGAAATCCCCATTTTGCGTTATCCGCGATTATGCTTCTGAATATTTGGAGTACGTCCGGTTACTTCATGGTTATATTTTTAGCGGGTTTGCAGTCAATTCCCCAAAATGTATATGAGGCCGCGGCTATTGATGGCGCTTCACGATTTCAGAGATTTTTAAAGATTACTGTTCCACTACTTAGACCATCTACTTTTTTTATTGTCGTCATGGGAATGATTGGTACACTCCAAATGTTTGATCAGTCGTTTATTATTTCTGGCGGAACAGGCGGACCGCTCAATTCGACGATGACGATTGCACTCTACATCTATCAGGAGATTTTTTCTTATGGCCAAGTCGGATATGGTGCTGCGGCAACAGTTTTCTTGTTTGTCTTTGTCTTGGGACTTACGATCTTGACCAATCGCTGGTTAGGCAAACCGATAGAATATTAGAATGGGGGATTAGGCTTGGGCGGATCGCAGTCACGTGGATTTGGAAATTTGCTGTCTAGGGGGATCTACATTTTGATCCTTACGTTCGGAGCGATGGTCATGTTGATTCCCTTTTTGTGGACCTTGTCAACCTCTTTGAAACCACTTAGTCAGGCGCTTGTTTTTCCCCCGCATTGGGTTCCTCATCCTGTCCTATGGGGGAACTACGTAGGAACATGGGATACAGTTCCCATGGCTCAGTGGTTTTTAAACAGCGCAATTGTATCGATTGTTGTCGTGATCGGGAATCTGGTACTTGATTCGTTAGCCGGATATGCACTTGCACGCATCGATTTTCGCGGGAGGTCCCTGGTCTTTTTTGGAGTCATCGCGATGTTGATGATTCCGTTTCAATCTATTATGTTGCCAGTGTATATTGTTTTAAGATCGCTTGGGTTAATTAATAGCTATGCCGGGTTGATTCTTCCTCAACTCGTCTCCGCAATGGGTGTTTTTCTCATGCGGCAGGCATTTCTTGCTATCCCACGCGAGGTGGAGGAGTCGGCCATTATTGATGGAGCCGGGAGATGGCGCATATTTTGGCAAATGGCCCTTCCTATGGTGGGACCAAGTCTGCTGACGCTAGCGCTGATTATTTTTATGGGTTCATGGAACAACTTTCTCCTGCCATTATTGGTAGCGAATAATCAAAATTTCTGGACCTTACCTCTTGGAATTGTGATGTTTCAGCAACAATACTATACGAATTGGCCTTACTTGATGGCTGCAGCGGTAATGGCAACCATACCAATTACAATTATCTTTTTGGTATTTCAACGGTGGTTTATTCAAGGGATTTCGACGACCGGTATGAAATAATCGTGACAAGATAGAACCGATCTAGATGTGATCGCTGCACTCATCAAAGGAGTTTTACGTGATGACACTGCGAGTTTTTTTATTGGTAAGTTTAAAAATCGTGCCGTTGCAAGGATTATTCGGCCTGCGGCGGCAGGAAGGGGTGTGCGACTGAACAAAAACGTTGGATTTTCTTTAGCCCTTCAAGCACTAATAATATGTAGTTATCCGTTCCTTCGAACTTACTCAAATCTACACATAGGTAGCTTTGACGTTGAATTCCTGCTTCGTCAAGGTCGCCTCTGTATGAGCAGGTCTTACATCCTCAACCATTACTCATCGCAGCACCCCCCTCATTTTTACGCCTATAGACATCGAATGAACGTGGTCTTGAAAGAGAAGGAAAAGTTCGAGATAATAGAGGTTGTTCAAAAAGGGTCGAGAACTCTGCGGCGCAGGGCTTCGGCTTGTGCTGGACATGCGTGCTCATGTCCCACCTATCGTACACTCCGCGCGCATGTCCAGACTTCACCAAACCCCTGCT
>JAKACV010000082.1 GCA_021821085.1 Bacillota bacterium
CTCATGTACCACCTATCGTACACTCCGCGCGCATGTCCAGACTTCACCAAACCCCTGCTTGCATCTTACCTCAACCCTTTTTGAACAGGTTCTTAAAGAGAATATAGTGATCTAATTGTAGGGTGTTGTGGCAGTGGAGCTATGAATAGTGGTGTCCAACCTGCGATCCTAAAGGTGTGAAGGAGCGGATTTTGATGGTGGTATTTGGCTTGGGAAGCTTTCGCAGGACCGTGGATGCAACTCCGATTATTGAAGCATTGGCTACGCGAATGCAAAAGGATTTTCCACTCTCTGTGGAGATCTTGCCGTGGAATGAGGAGAATCGCAAGGCGGATTTGGTGTTAAGTGATATCAGCGAACCGCTGAAAACCTTGCGCATCGCGGAGTTGAAGGGATTCGACCGGATGTTTATCTTGCAGGGTGGTCCCACGAAATTGACAGAAGATCTACAGCGTTTTTTGCGCTCCATTGCGCAGTTTCATGGGCGTCCGGTTCGATTTGTGGCGAATCAATCAATTCACGATGACGTGTATTCCGTGGATGCGAATTGGTTGCATGGAATTCCCGGCTTCCATCATTCGGAGGGGACAGAACCTGATGTGCGCCTGCTCGCGAGTGCGTTATTTCAAGAGTACTACGAAGTGAGGTTAGAAGCGATGCAGCAAGAGCGGACGGAGCATCTGCTGCTCACGATGGCAGAGACGGCATCTGCGCACGAATCGGCTGGCGAATCGGCTGCGATGGAGTTTCTTGGAAGCGTCTTGAAGGCGTTGAACGCTCCTTTTGCAACAAAACAACTCATCATTAACTACGTTCGTTTGCGTGGTGCCTTTGGGCAACCGATGTTAGAAGCGATGCGGGAACTGTTGCCGGTAGCGCTTTCTGACAATGGCATGCAGACTCTACTTGATCATTTTCGCGTGGAGAATGAGTTGTCTGCGCTGATGATGCAGCAAATGAGTCCTGGACCGACACCTTCAACTGAGAAGTAGATGTTCAAAGTAGTTTTTTAGATCTGGAAAGCGTACAACTTTCTAAATGATTTGTGGACTAATCCAAGTTACCTGCTGCGAATGCAAGTATCTGAACTCTCGCAATAAGCAGGTGTTTTAGAATCGTATATTTATGCAAATTGTCTCAGGGATGCGCAAAATGATATCAGGTTGTAAATATGGGTGAAGGCGTCGCCGTCATCACCTCCAGAATAGATGTGCACAATGTACAAGGTAGGGGATCGTTTGTGAATAACACCATATGGAATTTATTCTTTGCTATGTTAAAGTCTGGAGTATTAGGCTACGGAGGTGGGCCTGCGTCAATTCCAATTATTCAATCTCAAGTGGTTGATAGTTATCATTTTATGACACAGCAGCAATTTACTGACGCATTAGCATTGGCAAATACACTGCCTGGACCTATTGCGACGAAACTTGCGACGTTTATTGGGTATCAAACAGGTGGGATTTTAGGCGGACTTGCAGCATTGCTTGGGATGGTCGGACCTACCTCACTCGCCATCGTTTTACTTGTAAATGTGCTCGCGCTACTGAAAGGCAATCCTTATTTAGCAGGATTGATTGCTGGAGTGAGACCAGTCGTGGTTGTCCTGTTGTTGCAAACCGCCTGGATGTCATCAAAAGGCTCATTTCCCGATTGGCGCATGTTTGTGATTGCCATTCTCGCGGCTGCGGCATTATTCGTATTTCGCGTGTCAGCGCCGATTGTCATTTTAACCGCGATGCTAATTGGAGCCTTTGTACTGACGCCAGCTAGTTGAAGTTCTTGAGACGATGGGGGAATTGTTATGGCTAAAAAAAGTGAACATGCAGAGAATATAGAGAAGATCGATAAAGAAACAGCAAAGCGAGAATATCAAGATATGTTGTACCGCTTGCAAATTGAACTTGTGAAACTACAACGTGATTTGATTGCGAATCATGATCGCATTCTGATTGTTTTTGAAGGTCGAGATGCAGGAGGGAAAGATGGGACGATTAAGCGGATGATTGAACATTTGAGTCCGCGCGAGACACGTGTTGTTGCATTGGGTAAACCTTCTGATCGGGATGCTTCCAGTTGGTATTTCAAACGTTATGTAGAACATCTTCCTGCAGCACATGAGATGGTGCTGTTCAATCGTAGTTGGTATAACCGTGCGGGTGTTGAACGAGTCATGGGCTTTTGTACGGATGCGGAATATCAAGAGTTTATGGAAACAGTGTCGCTTTTTGAACAAATGTTGGTTCGCTCAGGGATTCGATTGTTCAAATACTATTTAGATATTAGTAAAAAGGAACAAAAGAAGCGACTTAAGGCTCGAAAAACGGATCCACTCAAACAGTGGAAAGTCAGTTCCATTGATGAACTGAGTATCAAACAGTGGAATGAGTATAGTGCTGCGCGCAACGAGATGTTTGCTCGCACGCACCATGCACTGGCTCCGTGGTATGTTGTGCGTGCAGATGATAAACGGTTGGCGCGATTACAGGTGATGAAGCACATTCTCACACAGTTGCATTATGAGGATAAGGATGAGGATATCACTCTGCCCAATCCGGATATTATTTTTCCTTATGATGAAATTTATCTGCGGGAAAAAAAGATTGCGCCATAATCTGAAAGGCTTACTAAAAATAATTCTTGACGAACCATATGAATTATGAGAGATTATGAGAATTAGTAGATCATGAATTCATTTTCTGAAGGGAGGAGATGAGAAAATGGACGATTCATCGAAGCGTAAAGCTAAGCGTAGATGGCTCTGGTTATTGCTTGTGCCGTATATTGTCACACTGTTTCCACAATTATATTCGAGTTATGAGCCGACGCTGTGGGGATTTCCCTTTTTCTATTGGTATCAATTTTTATGGGTCATTTTAAGTGCGTTATTGACGTGGTTTGTTTATGTCATTACTAAATGATGAAAGTGAATAAGGGGGGTGTGTCATGGTCAACTGGACAGCTTTATCGGTATTTATCATATTTTTCGTACTTGTGACCGTTATTGGATTTTCTGCTGCACGCTTTAAACGGGGGAACCTTGACCACATTGATGAATGGGGACTTGGCGGGAGGCAGTTTGGAACTCTGATTACGTGGTTTCTACTAGGTGGCGATTTGTACACAGCGTATACGTTTATTGCTATTCCAGCTCTTATGTATACAGCTGGTGCTACAGGATTTTTTGCGGTTCCATATACGATTATCATCTATCCATTTGTATTTGTTGTGATGCCGCGTTTGTGGTCGGTGTCAAAAAAGCATGGATTTGTAACCGCTTCAGACTTTGTGCGGGGGCGGTTTGACAGTAGTGCACTTGCGCTTGCAATTGCGATTACAGGAATCTTGGCTACGATGCCGTATATTGCATTGCAATTAGTCGGTATGCAGGCAGTGATTGCAGCAATGGGCGTACACGGGGAGTTACCACTGATCGTAGCGTTAGTGATTCTTGCTGCCTATTCTTTTATGAGTGGATTGCGGGCGCCAGCCATGATTGCCATTGTAAAGGATTTGATGATTTATATCACCATTATCGCCGCTGTGATTATCATTCCTGCTAAACTTGGCGGATTCGGACATATTTTTCACGTGGCCAATGCAGTATTACCAACACGCAAACCAGTTCCAGGCGCTCTTATCATAGGACCTAAAGCATACTCAGCGTATGCAACACTAGCATTAGGGTCAGCGCTTGCATTGTTTCTTTACCCCCACTCTGTAACGGGCATTTTGAGTTCTAAAGGTCGAGATGTGATTAAGCGTAATGCGGCATTTCTTCCTGCTTATTCGTTTGTTCTCGGTTTTATTGCATTGCTCGGTATCATGGCCATTGCGGCAGGCATTCAAACAAAGTCGCCAACGATGTCTGTTCCGCTACTTTTACTGAAGGAGTTTCCTTCTTGGTTTGCTGGTTTTGCTTTTTCGGCCATTGCGATTGGTGCATTGGTTCCAGCATCGATTATGTCGATTGCAGCAGGCAATCTATTTACTCGAAACGTATATCGCGAATACATTTCACCGAAAGCCCTCCCGAAAAGGGAAGCAATGGTTGCCAAAGTGGTCACATTGATTGTACAGTTGGGGGCGTTGTTATTTATTATGGCGCTGCCGACAACATTGGCTATTAATTTTCAATTATTGGGTGGTATTTGGATTCTCCAAACGCTCCCGACTTTAGTATTCAGCTTGTATACGCGGTGGTTTCATCGATATGCATTGTTGCTCGGATGGCTTGTTGGTATGGCGATCGGTACGTGGATGGCGATTGCCCAAAACTTTAAATCATCAGTCTATGCACTTCATATCGGTGGTGCAGTGATTCCAGGCTATGCAGCTGTCTGGGCGCTAATTGCAAATATTGTCGTGGTTGTCCTATTGTCCTTTGTGTTACATGCGTTAAACGTTCATAATGGAAATGATGTTACACAAAAGGAAGATTACGAGGAACAATCTGCAGATTCTGCACTGGCATAATCTATTGATAAGTGGCATCATCAGAAGCCAAGCATCTGCGTGCCCGATTCGCGCAGATGCTGTTTTCGTGATGAGGTGACAACAGAACAAGGATGGGGCATGATACTTTAAATGGAAAAAATGGGCATTTTGCGTCAATTTGATTTGTTTGGTGATCTGACTGAAGAAGAATTTACTCACTTGCATGATATTGTTCATGTACATCGCTTTCATCGTGGGGACTATTTATTTATGGAAGGACAGATGCGGGAAGCAGTTTACTTTGTGGATCGCGGACTAGTAAAGATCTTCAAAGTAGATGTGGAGGGACGGGAGCATATTGTCAATATTCTAGGCGCGCGAAGTCTATTTCCACATGCCGGGTTATTTGATGACAGTGCATATCCAGGAACGGCGGAAGTATTGGTGGATTCAACTCTTTTTTTAATACCCATGCGTTCATTCGAAGATTTGTTACGTCGTTATCCAGAAATGATGCAAAAAATGATACGCGCATTAGGGCACGTGATTGTTCAACTTCAGGAGAAAGTGCAGCAGTTGTCCGTTTTTGATGCGAAAGGTCGCGTAATGGCTTTGCTTGCTCATTTTATTGAGGAATATGGACATAAACAGGTGGACGGGATCCATGTGAATATTCCTGTGACACATACTGAGATGGCGCAAATGATCGCGCTTTCGCGCGAATCGGTTAACCGCATATGGAATGAACTGCGTAGAGAAGGAGTTCTAACAGGTAACAAGGATGAATGGATTTTTGAT
The DNA here is from genome assembly GCA_021821085.1 of Bacillota bacterium. Lineage (GTDB taxonomy): Bacteria > Bacillota > Bacilli > Alicyclobacillales > SLC66 > Sulfoacidibacillus. The sequence continues at coordinate 5,236 of JAKACV010000082.1, forward strand.
GCAAAGTGGTACGAAGCGTCCAAACATTAAGGAATCCCATCAGATTTTCAGCGAATCACCATGACTGGACATGAAGCATGTTCAAGGACGGCATGACTCACGCTTCCGATGAAGATCCGTTCTAACGCATTATGCCCGTGACTGCCGATCAAGATGACATCTGCTTGGTTTTCATCGGCTATTTTACATATCACTTCTGATGGATTGCCAACTCGTGTCATGAATTGTATGCGCGACCCAAATGTGGAAAAGGACACTTCAATTTGTTTCTTTAGATCAGTAGCCAGGTGCCTTTCGGCATTTCCGGTAGGAAGCGCAACATTACCTTCATAGCTGGGTTTTTCAACATATAATGCGATGAGGCGAGAATCTTTAAACGCTTCGAGCAATTGTAGTGCGATTTCACCTGACTTTTTCGCTAATTTTGATCCATCGGTTGCCCACACGATTGTTTTCATTTTCTTCCCCTCACATCCAGTAAAGTAACTTGATACTATACAATGTAGCATAATCGCAATTAATTGAGTAGCAAAGTTTATTGTTCTTTATAAGGAATAGATGAGCAATGTCAGATCGTGAAATAGGAGTCAATGATGCATGCAAGACGATGAATAAATTCCCCCTGCGCGTAAATACCCCTCTCGGTGAATGGACAGTTCACAAATAAAAAAATCCAATCATGTAAATAATTAATAAAAAGTAGCTTGGTTTTGCGTGAGGAGTCGATTATATGCGGAGTAAAGGTACTAAGTTACGATACGTAGTATGTCATCAAAGTTGATGATGAAGAATTTCGCTGTGGTTTTTGGCGTTTTTGTCTTCATAGTCATATTTGTGTGTTCTCTTGATGTAAAAAAGGGTTTTGCACAATCATTTCATCCAAAGGGGGAAATTTCCCTGCAAATTGATGTGCCTACAAGAAACTTGAGCGTGTTTGTCAATGGCACTTTTTATAAAAAATACCCAGTTGCATTAGGGAAACCATCTACCCCCACCCCGGTAGGGAAATGGAGAATTATCAATAAATATAACGATTGGGGCGGAGGATTTGGAACTAGGTGGATGGGGCTCAATGTTCCTTGGGGAATCTATGGAATTCATGGAACGACGAGACCAACCTCGATTGGTACGTACGCGAGTAATGGATGTATCCGCTTGCATAACCGTAACGTGGAAGAATTATATGATTTAGTATACATTGGTGTTCCTGTCGTCATCGTGGGTGATCCGCTCGAACACTTTAGGCGACTTATGGTGGGTGATATTGGAGCGGATGTGCAATTAATTCAACAACGTCTATCGAAGTTGGGTTTCTATGCGGGTTCATGCAATGGCCGTTTTGAGGAATCGACGAGAGAGGCATTAGAAACTTTTGAAGAAGCTAGGGGACTCCCGATTGTCGGAATCGTGGGAATGAAGGAATATGAAGAGCTCGGACTGACAGTAAAATAGGAGTTTACGGTCTACTCGTGACCTAAAGCAAAAGGAACGATCTGCCAAGGTAAGAGAATGACAGGAGTTTGAACAGTTTCGCTTGAATCTATTTAAAACTATGTTATGCTATTCATATGAATAGATTAGTAACGATAGGCGAAGCGTCGAAGGTTCTTGGTGTGTCGATCACCACGTTACGACGTTGGGAAAAAGAAGGCAGATTGCAACCAGATGAAATTACACCCGGTGGTCACCGACGATATGATCTGGTCAAACTGCGTCCCGAACTATTTCGACTTCAACGTAGTGACAGAAAAACCGTGGCGTATGCAAGGGTTTCAAACCATGATCAGAAGGAAGATTTAGAGAGGCAAAAACAAGTCCTTGAAATGTTCTGCGCTTCTCAAGGTTGGACATTTGAGGTCGTTGCTGATCTTGGATCAGGCATGAACTACCACAAAAAAGGCTTGAAACGGCTGTTGAATGCCATTTTGCAGGATGGAGTAGGAAGGCTGGTGATCACACATAAAGATCGTCTCCTGCGTTTTGGGGCAGAACTTGTCTTTGCCATTTGCGAGGCGAAAGAGGTGGAAGTGGTGATTCTCAATCAAGGCGAAGACACCACATTTGAAGAAGACCTGGCTCGGGATGTGCTTGAAATCATCACGGTATTTTCTGCACGTCTTTATGGTTCGCGTTCACGCAAGAATCAGAAATTGATTGAAGGCATGAAGAAGGGGCTTGAAGATGCTGAGAAGCCATAAGATTGCGCTTGATCCAAACCATCAGCAAGCCACCTATTTTGCCAAAGCCTGTGGTGTGGCTCGGTTTGCCTACAACTGGGGGCTTGCACAGTGGAAACGCCAATACGAGGCAGGTGAACACCCAAGCGCAAGTCTCGCTTCGTCGGCAACTGAACGCCATCAAGCGCGAACAGTTCCCTTGGATGCTAGAAGTCACCAAAAACGCGCCACAAATGGCATTGATCCACCTTGGTGATGCGTTTCAACGGTTTTTTCGAGGC
>JAKACV010000026.1:0-10738 GCA_021821085.1 Bacillota bacterium
TAATACAGAGCGGACAGAGTCGACCTATCCGTCGGTTTTGCCGCTCTGTATTGCGATAAACGCTCGTACAGATGCAGAGGAGGACATGCATGAAAGGCGAATTGGCACCACAAACTCATCTACAGAGAAAATACACTCAAAAGTCGAGAAAACATGTCCATTTTTCACGGGATGTCTATTCATCCATAGCAACGCTTATTCCGTCCATCATCTTGCTCGGCGTATTCGTCTATGGTTTTATCGGCTGGACCGGGTATGTTTCACTCACAAATTGGAATAGCTTCATTCCTAACTTTTCATTTGCCGGGTTAAAAAATTATCTACTTGTCTTTGAGACATTTCGCTTTCAATCTGATTTACGGAACATCGTCGTATTTACTATCTTATTTATTATTTCTTGTATAGTCATCGGGCTATTTTTAGCTATGCTTATCGACCAAAAAATCAAAGCTGAAAGTCTCTTCCGCAGTATTTTTATTTTCCCAATGGCCGTTTCCTTCGTTGTTACTGGGGTAATCTGGTCTTGGATTCTCAGTCCTCAAGCAGGCATTAACCTGATTCTAAAAGCCCTCGGGTGGAAACACCTTCCTTTATGGTTTTTAAGTACGACCATCGTTCCGAGTATCACCGTCGGTCAAATTCAGCTAGGGATCCCCCTCGCTTTGCTGGCGGTTTTGATCGCCGCCGTTTGGGAAATGTCAGGTTTCGCAATGGCAGTCTATCTCGCTGGACTACGGGGAATCTCAGATGAAATAAAAGAAGCAGCCCGCATCGATGGCGCAGGCACGTGGAGAATTTTTTGGTCCATTATTTTGCCACAACTTCGCGCCACAACAACAACTGTGATTATCATTTTAACTGCTGCTTCACTTAAAATTTTTGGCCTGATTTACGCCATGACTGGACCCGGTCAGGAGTTCGTAACGGACATGCCCAGTATGAATATGTTTCAAACTACATTTCAAGGAAATCAATTTGCCCAAGGAGCCGCCATTTCAATTGTATTACTTATTATCATGGCAGCATTTGTCGTACCTTATCTCATTTCAACACTAAAACAGGGGGATGATGAATAATGCAACTTGCACTGCGAAAAGTGACTCGATCCCTGTTATACGTACTACTCATTACTTTAGCCATATTGTACCTTGTTCCTATCTACGTTGTCGTTATTACGAGCCTAAAAGACAATGCGGCAATTACCTTATCTCATATGTGGTCGTTACCTCTTCATCCAAATTTCACAAGTATCATTTCGGCTTGGGATCAACTCGGTCCGAACTTTGGCAACAGCCTTGAACTTGCTATACCAGCAACCATTATTTCTTCTTTTATTGGCTCACTCAATGGATATGCGCTTTCTAAATGGAAATTCAAAGGATCAAACGTGGTGTTTTTCATTATCCTATTTGGTATGTTCATTCCTTATCAAAGCGTACTCATTCCACTGCTACGAGTACTCGACTCCATTGGACTTTACAATACCATTGCCGGATTGATTCTCGTCCATAGTATTTACGGGATTCCAATCACTACTTTGATCTTCAAAAATTTCTATTCGGCTATTCCCACTGAAATTATCGAGTCTGGACAAATTGATGGCGTAGGGTATTGGGGGGTTTTCCGTTATCTTATTTTACCGTTATCTATTCCTGGGTTTGTCGTAACAGGCATCTGGCAATTCACTCAAGTCTGGAATAATTTTCTTTTTGCGGTTTCTTTAACCAATCCACCCAATCAACCCGTGACTGTCGCCCTTGTCAACATTGCAGGTAGTCAGACAGTGCAATGGAATGTACAGATGGCAAGCGCTTTGATCGCCTCGCTCCCTACACTCATCGTCTATATTTTCTTAGGTAAGTATTTTGTTCGGGGTCTACTTGCCGGATCTGTGAAAGGCTAACTGTACGCCTATATCACAATAAAACAAATAAGGATCCACGAGTCTCATAGCCCTCGCGGATCCTTATTATCTTAAATGGTTTTCCAAAACAAGCGTATCTTCGCGCCTCCACACACGCCTTCCAGCCGCCATTTCCCATCCAGTGTCTTCCACATCAACCACATCAAGCGCAGCATCCACAACGTACCCTATCCCGTTTGCCACGAGTAGTCGCGTTTCACGACCAAAAGGAATGGGCTCAAGTCCAAGCTTGATGCGTAAATCTTGAATAGAGATCACTGCATCACGCAAATCTGAGACGCCCAGCTCATGGTTAACTGAATCAGGCACAGGACGAATCGGCAACAGGCGTTCGATAGATTGAATCTCCTCGATAGGAGTTGCATACTGCAAGTCATTTAGACGATAAACAATATATTTCACCTCATCTGCCCCTTTTCAATTATCGGTTGACAGATTGCATCCCTGCTTCAGGATACCGTGTTCCCGCAGCAATCCCAACAGGCGCTAATTCAGATATTCTCTTTAAATCATCCGATGTCAGCACCACAGAGATGCTTGCGATATTTTCCTCAAGATACTTTCTCCGTTTTGTGCCGGGAATAGGAACTAGATCTTCACCTTGAGCCAAGAGCCATGCTAACGCTAATTGCGATGGGGTACAGCCCTTTTCCCGAGCCATCTCTTCAATTCGTTCCACCAAGGTAATATTCTTGGCGAAATTCTCGCCTTGAAAACGTGGAGAAAAACGACGATAATCGTCTACAGCCAGATCCTCAAACCGTTTGATCTGACCACTTAGAAACCCTCGACCAAGCGGGCTATATGGAACAAATCCAATACCAAGTGCCCGACAAGTCGGTAAAATCTCGTCCTCTACATCGCGACTCCACAAGGAGTATTCCGTTTGCAACGCGGAAATCGGGTGCACTTTTTGCACTCTACGCAAGGTTTGTGCAGAAGCTTCCGAGAGACCAAGATAGCGTACTTTCCCCTCTTGTACCAATTGTGCCATTGCTCCAACCGTTTCTTCAATCGGAATCGAAGGATCTACGCGATGTTGATAATAAAGGTCGATATAATCTGTATCTAATCTCTTAAGACTTGCTTCGCAAGCGGATTTTACATACTCCGGTCGACCATTAACACCGAGAAACGCGCCATCCTCAGCTCTCATATTTCCAAATTTAGTTGCAATAATAACATTAGGTCGCTTTCCTTTTAACGCTTTCCCTACCAATACCTCGTTTTTCCCAACACCATACATATCTGCAGTATCAAAAAATGTAATCCCTACATCAACTGCACGATGAATCGTTGCGATACTTTCCACATCATCCCGAAGGCTATAAAAATCGGACATCCCCATACATCCAAGCCCGAGTTCTGATACATTTAGTCCCGATTGACCAAGTTGTCGCTGTTTCATTCATATACCCTCCCAAATTAAATTGAAAATGAACTTTTCAGCGATACGGCTCGATTAAAGACGAGTTGATCATCACTGGATAGCTTCGGATCAACACTAAAATAGCCATGACGAAAAAATTGAAACTTAGCGTATGCATGAGCATTTCGCACATTTTCCTCGACATAACCGTGCAAAACCTCCATAGAACGCGGATTAATGTGCGTCAGAAAATGATCCTCCACCTCGTCCTCTGCATTATTCACAAGTGGCTCAAACAAGCGAAATTCGGCTTGCAACGCGTGAGTCGCATCGATCCAGTGAATCGTCCCCTTCACTTTTCGAGCAGTAAAGCCAGAGCCACTTTTCGTTTCAGGATCATAGGTACACCGCAATTCAACGACAAACCCATTCGCATCCCGAACGATCTCCTCACAGCGAATGAAATAGGCATGTTTTAACCGAACCTCATTCCCAGGAAAGAGTCGAAAATATTTCGGCGGCGGATTTTCCATGAAGTCGTCTTGTTCGATATAAATCTCCCTAGAAAAAGGAATCCTCCGATTGCCCATCTCTGGATTCTCTGAGTTATTTTCCGCATCTAGCCATTCCGTTTGCCCAACTGGATAATTTGTCAGCACCACACGCAATGGGCGCAAAATAGCCATCGTTCGTGGCGCCTTTAACTTTAGATCCTCTCGTACGAAATGCTCAAGCAACCGTTCATCGACCTTACTATTGCTCTTTGCCACCCCGATCTCGCGTGCAAATGTGCGAATCGCTTCCGGAGTATACCCTTTACGCCTCAATCCGGAAATCGTCGGCATGCGCGGATCGTCCCATCCATCAACGATCTTCTCATCAACTAATTTCTTTAATTTTCGTTTACTCATGACGGTGTTGGTCATGTTCAAACGCGCAAATTCATATTGATGTGGAGTGTTGTCCATTTCGCATTCGCGAACCATCCAATCATATAACGAGCGGTGATCTTCAAATTCAAGTGTACAAATCGAATGTGTGACACCTTCAATGGCATCCTCTAACGGATGTGCATAATCATACATCGGATAAATACACCAAGTCGTCCCTGTTCGATGATGCGGTGCATGAGCAATGCGATAGAGCACTGGATCACGCAAATTGAGATTAGGTGAATTCATATCAATTTTGGCGCGTAAGACTTTTGCTCCATCAACAAATTCTCCCTTACGCATCCGTTCAAATAACCCCAAATTCTCTTCCACACTTCGATTCCGATAAGGACTCTCCTGTCCTGGTTCTGTTAACGTGCCACGTTTTTCACGAATCTGTTCTGCCGATAAATCACAAACATATGCCTTTCCCTTTTTAATCAATATGCATGCACGCTGATACATCTCCGGAAAATAATCTGACGCAAAACATAAGTTGTCCCAATCAAAACCAAGCCACTTTACATCCTCTTTAATCGATTGCACATATTCCTCGTTCTCTTTTAATGGATTCGTGTCGTCAAAGCGCAAATTCGTCTTCCCATCGAACTCAGTCGCCAACTCAAAATTTAAACAGATGGACTTTGCATGTCCAATATGAAGATAGCCATTCGGTTCTGGCGGAAAGCGGGTGATCACCGTGGAAACAACCCCCGTCTGAACATCTTCCGCTACTATATTTTTTATAAAATTAGAAGCCCCCATCGTTTGATTCAATGTAACTCTCCTTTTGTGATCAATCAACTTCATCTGAAAATTCTATAAAGGATTGCGCAATACGATATGCAACTCAGATTTCAATATAATCTCCATTGTAACATATTCCATTCTGATTTGTCGCATTTTATCAAAGGAAGCATTTTGCGCTGTCCTCATTTTTTTAAGAAATGAGACCTTTCAAAGGCCCTTTTTGAGCAATTTTGTGCCTCGGGCAGTTACGCATACTGGCCCCCTACTCAAACACGGCTGCGCCGAACACGCTACGGGCCCAGTATGCATGACCGCCCGTAGCGTGTTAAGTGGTTCCAACTATTCACTCCCTCAACCGCTGTCCATTTTTTGTACGCTCGTTTCCACTTGTAACTTCTGTGGTCAAAGGGTAGACAACCTGACTCAAAAAATATCGCAAAATAAAGAGGACGATGATACAATGTGTACGAAAACGATGTACTCTCTTTTCAGGCGTTCTATCTATGTTGCAACAGCTACAAGAGAGGAAAGGAAGTACCCCATATGCATAACGGGATTGAATATGGCATGATGGCTACAATCGGCGAGAGTTTTGAAATTTTATCCAAGAGTCCATATGAGTTTAATTACACAAAACTTGCAGACATTTGGTCGCATGGATCAGTGATACGCGGTTGGCTGATGGAACTTACTACAACAGCTTTTCGCGCAGATCCACAGCTTAAAAACATCAAAAGTGTCATCGGTTCATCCGGAGAAGGAAAGTGGACGGTTGAGGAAGCGCTGGCACTTGGCGTCTCTACCCCGGTCACTGCACTATCACTATTTGCCCGCTATGCTTCACAAGAAAGTGAGCATTTTTCAGGTAAGGTCGTTGCTGCGTCGCGAAGAGAGTTTGGCGGACACACGATGGTATAAACAAAAAACCGTAACGCTACCCGTGCATTCAATGACCTTCTATGCGATAATTTGCAAAGGTCAAGATAGGTAAAGGATGGGAATTCCCTATGAACGACACACCTCAAAAAGGATTGACAATTCGCGACGTCGCAGAGGCAGCTGGCGTCTCCATCACGACAGTCTCACGTTATTTGAATGGACGCTATGAAGCCATGAGCGAGGAAACAAAACACAAAATCGAAGAGATTATTGAACAATTACACTATCGTCCAAACCCGCTCGCCCAAGGACTAAAGGGAAGTCAGACACGGATGATCGCCGTCATTGTCGTGAATATTAGTTATCCTTTTTGTGTGTCGCTCATTCGTGCATTATCTAATGCAGTATCTCCATCAGGGTACAATATTGTCGTATGCGAGACTGGCGGCAATGGTGAACGCGAGCATCAAATCATCGAATCTTTGTACGCACAACGCGTCGATGCGATGGTCATTCAGACAAACGGTGAGAATAATCTCCGTCTAGCGCAGATTGCAGTTGAACTGCCTGTGATCTTAGTGGACCGCCAATTTGATATTCCGGATGTTACGAGCGTCATTACTGACAATGAAGAATCGTCCTTTTCTTTGTCTCACACACTATTTCAGGAAGGTTACCAAAATATACTCTATGTAACCGAACAAGTTGCAAATATCAGTACACGCATTCAGCGACTAACCGGTTATTTAAAAGCCTGTGAACAAAACGAGCGAACTCCTTGGCTGGGTTGGATGACTCGCGAGGACCCCGCAAGCGTTCAACACGTTGCACGCACCTTAAATGACAGTTTACGACAGGATCCTATTGCCGTATATACAGGAAATGCATTGCTATTGGAAAAGTTGTATCCCCATCTTCGCACACTTCAACTTTCCATCCCAAACCAACTAGGTATCGCAACTTTTGATGAACCTGATTGGATTCATCTCATTGCACCTCGCATTACCTGTATCCGGCAACCAGTGGATGAAATCGGCATGTGGGCGGCAAAACGCATTCTCACAACATTAAAAAGAGGGCGGGTCAAACCATTATCCCGCCACACAATCCAGTCTTCGATTGTCATTGGAGATGCAACACAATTAAGGCCGCAAAACTAACTCCTTTACGAGCATTTGAAATCGCTGAAAGCGGCCATTGTGCCGCAGCATTTCTGGGCGATCAGGAAAAAGGCAGTCATCGTCAGGATCAGATCCCTTCTTCTCAAAGTCAGTCAAGAGATCCCCCTGTTGCGCCGCCATGCGTGCGATAACGATCGCACCTTTTGTTGAAGCGTCATCCGCATTCGCGATGTAAACGGGTAAGCCAAAAATATCTGCCGCCAGTTGCTGAATCCACGGATGTGCAAACGGCCGACCTGATAGAATAAGTGTTGTTGGCGTATCACCTGTTACACCAATCAGTTGCTCCGCAATCCACCGAGCGTTATAGAGAATGCCCTCGATCGCTGCACGGAACAACTGTGGAGGATGAGTGAAAGCGGTAAGACCCACAAAGGCTGCCGTCGCGTTTTCATCCCATATTGGTGCTCGTTCACCCGACACATAAGGTAAAAAATATAAATCATCAAGAACAACGTGCTGTGCTTCGATCAGCCTCTCATCAACCGCTTGTGCATTCTTTTCCCCAATTTGCCGTGTCAACCACTCCAGTACCAGCCCTCCACTATTACTGGGCCCACCGACAATATACGTCAACTCATCGAGAATATAACAAAAAGGACGACTGACCAGATCACTAATGATTTTTTGACTCCCCGTGCGCACAGCAAGGCTCGTACCCATGGTTAACACCATCTTACCTGGATGTGTTACACCTAAAGCTAGATTCGCGAGAACACCATCCGACGCACCAATAGTCACGGCCGTTTCACTTGTATATCCATATTTATCTAATTCAGCCGTATTCATCCCAGTTCTCGTATACTTCGTAGATGCAATACGTGATAAGAAAGATGGAGAGATCAACAATTCATCCATCGTCTCTTGATCCCACTGTCTCGTTGTAAGATTGAACATACCTGTTGCACTTGCCATCGATTCATCAACTACAAATTCATCAAACCATTTCCACCACAGCCATTCTTTGAATGAAATGAACCGATGACCTTCTGTAAAAAAATGAGGATTGGTAGCGCGTAACCATTGGAGTTTAATAGCCGGTGCCATCGCATGAATCGGTGTACCTGTACGACTGTACCTACGAGGGCCAGTCTTCGAGGCCAGCAGATCACGAGAGAAATCTTTCGCACGTAGATCCATCCATGTATACATGGGTGTAATCGGATCTCCTGCATGATCCACCACAAAGACACTGTGCATCGCTGAACTGATTCCCACATGGGAAACCACGTTACCTAAAGCCACCACCGCCGCCCCTACCTCCTGCAGCACATCCTGTACGGCGCGGTATATCTCCTGTGGATCCTGTTCTGCTTGATTGGGCTCTTCACTACGTGTGCGAATTCTGCGCACAGCTCGTGCAAGCGTTGCTCCAGATCCATCAACTGCAAGCGCCTTGACGGAAGTCGTACCAATATCGAGCCCTACAATCACCTGTATACATCCCATACAAAACACCTCGGATTTAACTCGAACAGCCGCTAAAAGGTTAGCGGCTGTCTACTTCAGTCGACAAAAGGAGTTGTCATTGGTTCAATCGTGCCAAGCAAAAATAAATAACTAAAAATGCCAATAATCAACACAGCCGCAGCTACCATAAATCCAAGAGCGAACGAGCCTGTATCCCCTGCAATAAATCCCGTAATAATTGGAGCGAGAATTCCCATGATGTTATTGACGAAATTCATGATGCTACCCACGATCCCAACAGTTCCTTTAGGAGCAATGAGCGCAGGAATGCTCCAGCCAATGGGGGCTGAAAATGCCAGACCGGAGAGCGCTATCGTAATCCATATAATCGCCACATTCGCATTTGCCGTAAACGCCGCCCCAGCCACTGCGAGCCCCATGATCATGCCGATAATCATCAATGTTTTTCGTACTCGTGATGCATTATATCCTTTTTTAATCAATGTATCGACAAGCAAGCCACCAATGAGTACATCTGCCAAGGTTGCGAAAATCCAAGGAACAATCGTATAGACACTCGATTTTAACACAGTCATGTGCATCTGTGTTTCTAAGTAGCCAGGTAACCATGTCAAAAAGAGATAGAATGAATACCCGTACGCAGCAAATCCAATGGTCAATCCCCACACTTTTCTCCGACCAAGTAGATATGAGAGGTTGCGTCCAATACCTCCAGGAGCTTCACCGCTCACTTGCGCGCCACCTTCCATAATGTAGCGACGCTCCACTTCCCCCAAGGACTTGGATTCCTTCGGATCCCGATACCAAATCCAATAAGCGATCGCATAAAGGAGGCTGAGGACACCCGTTAGCCAAAACCCACCACGCCAACCCCACTCTGTCACTGAATAAGCGACAATCGGCACGCCGATTACGTTCGAAAATTTCGCAGCAGCATCAAACGCCGAACTGGCAAGACCCCGTTCCTGTGTCGGAAACCAATATCCAGTTGCTTTTGATGCCCCCGGAAACGCGGGTGCCTCCGCAGTGCCAAGAATAACCCGAGATAAAATAATCAGACCCATGCCACTTACAATTGCCGTCATAAATGTTGCAAGTGACCACAGAATCATCCCCAAACGGTTTAACCACTTAACCCCAACCTTATCAAGTAATGCGCCAATCGGAATTTGCAATAATGCGTATGACCACGCGAATGAAGAGAGAAGAATTCCCATTTGACCTTTGCTCAGACCATATTGTTGCATCAGTGGTTTCGTAGCAACTGAGATATTGATTCGATCAAAATAATTAATAACAATTCCGACACCAATTAAAAACGCTATTCTCCAACGCACGTTCCCCATGCGACGGTTCATGCACTTACCCCCTCGTAATTAATTTTCATACAAAATCAAATCTTATCCCCCACCCCATCCTCCTAACCTTATTGATAGCAGCACGACCTCTCCAAAAACAAAAGCGCTTACACGAAGTATATCGTTATACGAAAACGTTATACTTTATGCGCACATATCATACTATAGACTAGTTTCTTAAACAAGAGGATGGATGGCCTCTTCCCACTCCATTTTTGGAGAAGAACTTGACCATCCATCGTTAAGACGACTGTTTCTTATGTGATTGGTGCATCTTCATCCAAACTCGCGACTTTTGCGTGAGAGTCTCCGGTCAACCTCCAAGCTGGATAGACGCGTCTAATAGGTAGAATAATTAGCGCCGTCACAATCGCTTTCAAAACATCTCCAGGCAAGTAGGGATAAAAGCCCAACAGCAATGCCTTATTAAATGACACGTGAGCAACGTGAGCAAGCCAGGGTACCCCGGTCACGTAACAAAGAAGCGATCCGAAAACTTCGATAGAAAGAAAAATCTTAATAAACGCGAGCCATCCGTCTCCTCGTACACGGCTGACAAAATAACCAACAAATAATGCATCAAACGGATACATCCATATATATCCACCAGATGGTCCTAGAATTACGCCAAGTCCGCCTTGTCCATCAAATAAGGGCAACCCAAGTCCACCTAAAAAAACAAGTAAGAAGGCACTAAAGAACCCATACTGTGCTCCTAAAAACGCCCCCGCTAACATAATCCCCATATTACCGAGAGTGATAGGCACAGGAGTAAATCCTAAGTTGATTTGCAAGAAACTTAAAACGACTGTAATGGCCGTAAAGATGGCGCTAAATACTACACCACGAACAGTAAACCCTGAATTCATTTCGGCGACTCCTCCGTTTGATCGCATGAATATGATAACATGATA